>JAAUQO010000293.1 GCA_012032775.1 Oscillochloris sp.
GTCGGTAGCGTAATCGGATTTGTGAGCGTTTCGGGCCGCCGGCCCGTAAGGATTCTGTGTTGTGATGCGCGCAGCTTCGCTGCGCCGCATCACAACACAATACGCTACCGACGTTCTATTGAAGCAATGCCGCATCGTCGATAATCGAATGGTAACTATCCAGCCATTTGGGGAGGAGAACGAGCGATGACCACGATTCGCTTGGCCGCCAGGCAACCGCAGGTGATCCTGGCGTTACAAGGCGGCGGCGCCCTGGGCGCCTACCATATCGGCGCCTACCAGGCACTCAGCGAAGCCGGCTACACCCCGGATTGGGTAACCGGGATCTCGATCGGGGCGATTAATGCAGCTTTGATCGCCGGGAATCCGCCCGAGCGACGCATGGATCAACTCGCGGGTTTTTGGGAAGCGATCTCGCGGCCCGGCGCAGCCGGAGCGATGCTCGATACCAATGCCCGCCGTTTCTACAATCGTAGCGAAGTGAGCCGGGCGATCCTGTTTGGTCAGCCCGGCTTCTTTACGCCGCGCCTGATCGGGCCGTACACAGCCCTGCCCGGCACACCGTCGGCCACCAGTTTCTACGATACAACGCCGTTGTACGCAAGCCTGCGCCGCTTTCTCGATTTTGACCTGCTGAACGAAAACGCGCCGCGCATCAGCCTCGGCGCCACCCGTGTCACCAGTGGCGAATTGGTGTTTTTCGACAATACCCGGCAGCGGATCGGCCCGGAACATGTGATCGCCAGCGGCTCGCTGCCGCCGGGCTTTCCGGCCACGCTGATCGACGGCGAAGCCTATTGGGACGGCGGCTGTGTCGTGAACACGCCGCTCCAGGCGGTACTCGACGACCCGCCGGCCGATCCGAGTATCGTGTTTATGATCGACCTGTGGAATGTGCGTGGCGCGGAACCACGCACCCTCGACGACGTACTCTGGCGCCAGAAACAGATCCAGTATGCCAGCCGTTCGGCTCACGAAGTGCAAACGGCGGTGCAGATGTTGAATATGCGCTGGATGATCCGCGAGATGCGCGACTTGATGTCACCGGCCGAGCGCGCCCAGCTTCCGGCGCCGACCCGCCAGACCGCCGGCGCCGGCCATGTCGATCTGGTGCATATTGTCTACCAGCCGCGCCGCGACGAGATCGCGCAAAGTGACGCCGAGTTCTCGCGCGATTCGCTCGCTGCCCGCCGTGAGCAGGGCTATGCCGATATGGGGCGCGTGCTTGCGCAGTCCCCGTGGCAAACGAAAACCCTGGCTCAGGCCGCGCGGGTCGGCGCCACAGTACATTTTATCGAAGGCGACACAGTCAATTCCTACACGCCCGAGGTGTAATGCCGTAGCTTTCGCACCCGACAGTGCAGGCGCGATCTGCCGCCCTTACACCTGATGCAGCGACAGATCGCGCCCGCCCACTCAACATCGTAATGCACATGCACGACATGGAGCCGAAGACGTTGCTGTTGGCAGCAGAAATTACGCCGTGATCGGCAAACTCCAGACCATCTTCCAATCGCTGGTCATCACATAAATGATGTTGCCGTCGCGGCATTGCAAGGCCGTAAACACACCTTCAGGCCTGGCAGTCGCGATCCGGATGCCGTCGGCATAAAATCGGGCGAAGCGATCTTTGTGGATCACCGTCTCGCCGACAATGTTCCAATTGTGCAGATTAGCAAATCGTTGTAAACGCATCAAATGCTCCTTTTGTTTGGGTAGCGATCGTTCTGGCGATGCCGAAACGATCGCTACGATGTAGTTGCAAGCGGCGTACCGAGCGCACCTGGGGCTCGCGGCGCGCCATAACGGTGACAAGACGCGCTATTTCCTACCGGGCCTATTGCCCGTATCCTGTTGCCCGGCTCCGAGCCTACTCATTGACGAACACGCTGGTGTAGGCTTCGTACAGATTGCCGTCGAGGTCTTCGGCTTGAATGCCCAGCACATAGTCACCGGTGGGCGCCGTCAGCACCTCGACACTCCAGGGTTCGTCGCCGAACGTCAGGGTTGCGCCTTCCTCCTGGTAATATTCCTCAGGATCGTCGCTATCGCTGTTCAGCAGAATGTACTGATCGTAAATCGTGAAGCTATCGCCGCTACGCGCTGCGATCACCCGCGGCGCGCCCTGGGCGCTCTGGCCGCTGAAGGCCACAATCTTGAGCAGTTCGCCGTCTTTGAACGACAAGCGCGCGTAGCGCTGCTCACCTGAGGCGAAGGTGTACATTCCATCGACACTGTAGGTTGCGCTGTCGTCGGCTGCGCCATAATCCTCGGGCGCAAGCAAGGCGAAACTCACCCCATCGCCGACACCATCATCGATGCCGTAGATAATCGGCTCCCACTCGTACTCGATCAGCACGCCGCCCTCATCGCCCCAATCGGGATAGAAGACGCCGCCGACCTCACGCGATTCGCCGGCGTCGATATAATCGCTGTCGGCGATCAGGATCGTGTCGTCTTCGGGGTTGTAGTAGCCGACGAACGCGTAGATAAAGCCGATATACTCACCGCTGACCTCGGTACTGACGATCACGGTATCGGCGATATTGATCTCGTCGGCCGAGAGTTCAAGCTCGGCGACTGTAATTTCACTTGCGCCGGGCGCATCGATCGAGCCGCTCGGCGTAACATCGGCGCCAAGATCAGCGCCGAAGTAGTGGCTGTTGAGGTAATTCTCCCAGAGCGAATCGATGGCGAAGTTGTCGGAAACAGTCGCATACGCATCGGCGCCCGATGCCTCGCCCTCGTACAATTCCGAGTCGGGGAAGTAGATCGAGAGGCCGGTAGCGCCGGGGCGATCGTCGCCATGACGTTCGGCGATCACGGTTTCGCCCAACGCCGCCAATAACGCATCAACGGCCGCACTAACGCTCTCGTCGTCCATATCGTGCAGCAGTTCGGCAAAATGGCCCAGATCGATATACGGCGAAGGGCCATCCTCCGAAAAGACATTTTCGAAACTCTGGGCGTAGGTGCGAGCCTCGGCCACCGCATACTGGTCGGCGTCGTTCAGGGCGTAGGCTAATACATCCAGGGTCGCCAGCAGATCCGGCACCATAGCCGTATCGTAGGCGCTCAGCGTAATATCGATCCCGAGTTCGGCGGCCACATCCTCGGCGCTGGCCTCGTCGGTACCGAATGTCTCTTCGGCGAATGCAGCCCGCGCCTCGTCGTCAACAATCCGCTGATCCTGGTCGATATAGGTGGCGACGATCGTCTCACTCAACTCGGCGCCGTCCATTGCCGGGTTGTCGCTCAGTTCGCCCAGGAATGCGGCGTAGGCCCAACCCACCGCCGGCTCAACCTCTTGTGAGGCAACCACATAGCGGGTATGCGGCGCCATCGCCGCCAACACTTCGATGTGGCCCATCAGGCATGCGTCGAAGCCGATCAGTTCGAACTGATCGATCCCTGCGATGTCGCGGGCCGCGCCGATCGCCGCACTCATCTCATTCAGCAGCAGCAGATCGCCGTCAACCGTGAGTGCCAGGCCATCGGGGCCGGGTTCGGGCGGATCGGGATCATTCCAGCCACCCGGCCAACCCATGCCATGATCGGAAAGAATCAGCACATAATTGTCGGCCGGATACGAATCGGCGGCCCAGACCACAAAGTCGGTCAGGGTCTCACCTTCGGCCATATCGGACTCGCCAAGATCCTCCAACTCTTCAGAGCCAATCGCCTCCAGATCATCGTCCTGCGTGATCAGAAAGCGCTTCGTGCCGGTCCAATCCCCGTCGCCGTCAAACGCACCATCGTAGCGGTCGAGTTGCGCGACGATCGTCACCATCTCCGACGATCCGACCAACTCGGCCTCGTTGATGTCGGTGAAAATATCCTGTTCCAGAATCTCGTCGTCGGCATTGCCATAAAGCATGATCAGCCATGATCCGGCCTCGGCGGGTTCATCGCCGGACGGATCTGCGGCGGCATCCGGTGCTTCCACGGCCGTGGTTGGATTATTTGCGGCGGGGCGGGTTGGTTCAATTGCCGGCGGTTCGTCGGCGCAGGCGGAGAGAAGAAGGACAAGCGTAACGAGCAAGATGAGGAAGCGCGACGGACGCATAACAGTCCCTTTGACAGAAGGAGGCGACGGCAAACGCAGAAGTTGCATAACGGCATCATAGCAGTCGGGTACAACCAGAGGGGAAGGCGGAAGCCCTCAGCCCTCAGCCCTCGGCGAACGCTCAGCCCTCAGCCCTCAGCCCTCAGCCCTCCAATAGATCACCTATGCGGAGCGGCAGCGCCGGCAATTCCGGCAAGTCGCAGGCAGCGGCGATAGCATAGAGGATCAGCAGCGAGACAAGGGTTTCTTCGCTGCTGCGATCATGGGATTGTTTGGCCAATGTCAGGTGATAGTGGTGGATGGTCGTAGGCATGGCAACAGCCACAAAGGCCCGGTCGGCCCCGCGCCTGATGCGGTCGGTGGCGATCGCCGCCGTGCAACCGACCCCAAGCAACGGCCAGTTATAATCGGCCAATTGGGCGGCTCGTGCATACGCCCGGCGGGCCAGCGCCTCGGCGGTTGCGGCGCTTACTGCCTGTTGCGGTGCGCCGCCGATCCAATCAGCCAGCGAGCGCGGCGCATAACAATCGAGCGCTTCCAATAATGTCCGCGACGAGCCGGGAACGGTGTGGAGCCAGGACAGCGCCAGGCTGCGGCGCCGGCAAAGGCCAGCACCAGGCGCTGCGGCGCCTGATGCAGGGCGGCGACCACTGCTGCAACATCGGGCGGGATCATGATCCCGCCCGCACCAAACCTGCCAGGTTGCACAGTCTACATCACCGCTAACCGGCAAATCGTTCTGGGCCTGAAACTCCTCGACGGCGGTGCGCGTGGCATCGCCATAAAATCCGTCGTCGCTGCCGAGATTAAATCCGAGCGCCAGCAGGCGGCGTTGAATATCAAGTGCCGCATCGCTGAATGCGCGCAAGTCGTCGGGCTGGTAGATCACCGGGTTAAAGGCGTCACAATCAGCCGGAAACCAGTCGATCGGCGCCCAATCCGGCAGCCGCCCGATCCGCCCCAGCCGGCGCGCCGGCTCACCAACCGGCAGCCAGGCCAGCCCACCCGGCGGCGGATAGCGTTCTGAAAGCAACTCAGGCAACGCCTCGGTGATCAGCGCACCACTGCCATCCTCAACCCAGAGCACCTCGGTCGGCAGCAGATCGGCATTGCGCAGCGGGGTCACACTTCCGTCGGGCGCAACAATACTCATCGCGGGCAGGAACGGATACTCCCAACTTGCATCGACGCTCGGCACCAATTCGACAAATGCATACATTGCGCCGTCGGCCAGACGGCGCGGGCCAAGCACAAACGGCGTCGTCAATTCATCGGATTGCAGGTAAACCGTCTCGCCGCCGTCGGAGGCAGCGATGCTGAAAAGGCCGTAGCGAATATCCGGGCCGGGGCCACCGCCTGCTACCGCCAGACTTGCGCCGTCCACGCTCCAACGCTCTTGCTCGCAGCAACTCAGCGCGAAGATCGGTTCAGCCGCCGCATTGTCAAGGATCGCCAGGCGCCCACCGGGGATCGCCGGCCCGTCCTGATCGAAGCCGAACAGCGCCAATTGCGCGCCGTCGGGGCTAAAATCCACCGGCGTATAGCGCCAGGCCGGCTCGGCATCTGCGGGGGTCGGCGGCAGATCGGCCAGCACCAGACTCGGCCGCCCGCCGCTGAGCGCACTACTCCAGACCCCCGGCGGCGCAGCGTTCTGGCCGATAATCAGGCCGGGTTCAGGCGCATCAAGGCGATAGACCACCCGCGAACCATCGGGCGCGGCCTGCGGCGCACTGATTGCGCCGGACAGCAATTCACGGCGACCGCTGCCATCGAGCACAAAGAGTTGCGCCGCATCAAACGAAAAGCCGGTCAGGTAGAAGATCGCGCCATTATCGGCCAGATCAAAATCGAGGATCGGCTGCGACTCAAATGTCACCTGCGTTATTGTCTCGCCGTCGGGTTCCAGCCGCACCAGTTGTTCCAACTCGTCGATAAAGAGTAACGGCTGCGGCAGCACCGCATCCGCAGCAACCGGCACAGTTGTGGGTAACGTCGTCGGCGCAGTTGTCGGCGCGGTTGTCGGCGCCGGCTCAGTTGGCGCAATGGTTGCAGGCACGCTGCTGGGCGCAACCGTCGGGGTTGGCGTTGGCGGAACTGCGGCCGCGCCGCAGGCGGCGAGCGCCGAGAATACCATGAACATCAGCATGCGAAGAACGATTGCAGGAAAGTGCTGGTTCATAGATAGCTTGCCTTTAGGCGCGGAAACCCGGCAGCTTTAGGACTCTGTTGGTTAAAGGGTTTCTTAACGATTAGGTCGTCGCAAGTCATGGCATCATAAGATTTTCGGTCTTCCTACGACGGACGATCCATCCATGAGCAGTAGACAGGAGGTGTGGTGATGAC
>JAAUQO010000294.1 GCA_012032775.1 Oscillochloris sp.
CGTTCGGCGGCGCCTGCTTCCAGGCCGGCGCGCAGTTTCGGATCGACCATGGTATGAATAATCATGCCCTTCCGTTCGGCCACCTGGTCGAGTACTTCCGGCAATTGCTCCTCGGTGCTTACCTGTGGGATCACGGTTACCACCGGGCTACAACCGGGAAATTGTGATAATGCAACCCGCGCGACATGCTTACCAAGGGCGCCGGCGCGCCGGACACAATAAAGACATTGGGACAAGAGTTCATTTCTTCATTGCTCATTGAGACACTCCTATAGAACGCCGGCCGGCTCATCGACGTGAGCCATGGCGATAGTGTAGATAATCTAGGCCGGATTGTGGATGAAGATCACGCTACTAGGCGTAAAAGTTTGTGAGCGCCCGAACTTGCTATAATATCCGGCGATCCTCGGAACTGGAGATGGAGGCATTGTGGCCGAACGGCTCATTTTGGGAATCGATCAGGGCGGCAGTGGGAGTCGCGCCGTGCTGTACGATCACCATGGACATATTCGTGGCTATGGGTATCGGACTTTAAGACGACAGCATCCGCAGCCTGGTTGGGTTGAACAGCGCCCCGGAGCCGTGGCGCGCAGTGTCCGCGAGTCGCTCGACGATGCATTGGCGCGGGCCGAGTGCCGGCCGGAAGAGATTGTCGCCTGCGGGATCACCTCACAACGGGATACGGTGTTCGCCTGGGATGCGCAGACGGGCGCCGCGATCGGGAATGCAATCACATGGCAAGATCTGCGCACCCTGGATCTGGTTCATGAAGTGAATAGCTGGCCCCTGGCCGCTCAGCGCCGGGCGCGCCTGGGCCAGTTTCCCGGATCGTACAGTGGCGCGATGCACATGGCCTGGCGGATGCGCCACGACGAGCCGTTTCGCCGTGCGGCGCAACGCGGGCGGCTACGGGTTTCGCTGGCGGCCGGTTGGGTGCTGCGGGCGCTGGGTGAACCGGCCGAGCACGCCCTGGATTACTCGTTGTTGCAGGGAATGTCGGTGTTCGACCCGCGCCGGCGCGCGCTTTGGGACGAATGGATTACGGCGCTCGATCTGCCCCCGGCGGCATTGCCGGCGCCTCGCCCAACCATCCATCACTTCGGCGATCTGCATCTTGGCACCGCGCAGGTGCCGGTATTGGCCTTGATCGCCGATCAGCAAGCGGCATTGTTCGGCTATGATTGCCGCAGCCGCGGCATGGCCGCCGGCACCCATGGCACCGCCTCGTTTATCAACATCGTGGCCGGTTCACAGGCGCCGGCCCAGGGTGTGTGTAAAACGTATCTGGCCTGGGAGATCGCCGGTGTGCCGACCTATTCGCTGGAGGCCGATATGACGGTAACCGGCGCGGCGGTGCGTTGGTTACAGCAGATCGGGATCATCCGCCGACCGCAGGATCTGGATGTGTTGGCCGGTCAGGTGCCGCATAGCGACGGTGTGGTGTTTGTGCCGGCCTTCACCGGCCTCGGGGTGCCGAGTGAGGATCGCAGCGCCCGCGGTAGCCTGTTCGGCATGACCCTGGGGACGAGCGCCGGCCATATTGCGCGCGCCTTCCTGGAGTCGATCGGTTGCCAGTTGCACGATATTCTTGACACTGTCGAGCGTGAAGCCGATCTTTCGATCCACGAGTTGCGGGTCGGCGGTGGCTTGGCGAACAGCGATCTGGCCTGCCAGATTCAGGCCGATCTTGCCGGTGTGCCGGTGGTGCGTGCCCGCGATACCGAGACAACCGCGCGCGCCGCCGCCCTGCTGGCCGGAATCGGCGCCGGGATCTGGCCCGATACTCAGGTGTTGCCGTCATTGCTCGATGGCCATGAGCGTGTGTTTGAACCGCGTCTGAATGCTGAAGAACGGGCCGAAATCCTTGGCCGCTGGCATGTGGCGATCAACAGAGTGACCGGGTGAGCGGGTGACAAGGTGAGTACGCATATGCGTCGATGTTCGAGCGCTTTGCCGACGCCTGCATGCCTGCGAAGCGGTCACCTTCTCACCGTGTCATCGTGTCCTCGTGTCACCTTCTCACCGCTAGAGAGGATCACTTATGCAGAACTCAAAAATGGATCGCTCAAATGTCGCAGTTGGTTCGGGCGGAGTGCTGATCGACGGCCAGCCGTTCTATCTGCTCTCCGGCTGTATCCATTATTTTCGCTGGCCGCGCGCCGAGTGGCGCCCGCTGTTGGAACAGGCCCGCGCTTTCGGCTTGAATACCATCGACACCGTTATCCCCTGGAATCGCCACGAGCCCAATCCCGGTGTGTTTGATTTCGCCGCAGAGGCCGATCTGGGGGCATTCCTCGATCTTTGCCACGAGTTGGGCTTGAAAGCGATCGTACGTCCCGGCCCCTACATCTGCGCCGAGTGGGAGAATGGCGGCTTGCCGGCCTGGCTTACCGCCGATCCCGACATCCGTTTGCGCACCGATGATGAGCGCTATCTGAATCCGCTTCTGCGCTGGTTCGATACTCTGATGGCGATTCTGGCGCCGCGCCAACACGGCAACGGCGGCCCGATCATCCTTTGCCAGATCGAGAATGAGCACTGGGCCTCGACGGTCTATGCCCACGATGGCCACCAGGCGACATTGGCCCGAGCCGCCGAGGAGCGCGGGATCGCCGTTCCGCAGTATACCTGCATGGGTGCGATGCCCGGCCGGCCCGAGTTGCGCAACGGCTGGAGCGGGATCGCCGAGAAGTTGGAGCAGACGCGCCGGCTCTGGGCCGAGAACCCGCTGATTGTCAGTGAGTTGTGGAGCGGCTGGTTCGACAATTGGGGCGACAGCCGGCAGGCCCGTAAAACCGCCGCCAAGCTCGATATGATTCTGCACCAGCTTACCGCCGTCGGTTGCAGCGGCTTTTCCCATTGGATGTGGGCCGGCGGCACGAATTTCGGCTACTGGGGCGGGCGTACGGTCGGCGGCGACAGCATTCACATGGCGACGAGCTACGACTATGATGCGCCGATCTCGGAGTTCGGTATCGCCCGCGAGAAAGCCTATGTTGCCCGCCGTCATCACCTGTTTCTGGCTACTCTGGGTGCCGATCTGGCCGCAGTGCTGGCTGAGGCCGGATCGGGCGGTCTGACGGTGATCGGCCCGCCGGTGGTGCGTGGCCGGAGCGAAGGCGGCAGTGCGCCGTACCGCAATCTCAGCGCCGGGCCGGATGCGCCCGAGGCCTGGCAGCAGTTCCGCTGCACGTTCTTGGAGAATCCGACCCAGGAAGCCCAGATCCATCAGGTCTTTCTCGATGAACCGGCCTGCCATCTGAGTGTCGAGGTGGAGCCGGCGACGATCAAGCCGATCTTCTGCCACATGCCGCTCAGCAGTCGGGTGAAACTCGTCGCGCATACCGGCCGCATCCTTGGTTTCTGGCGGGCGCCGGAACTCGACCGGCTGATTATCTATGGTCGTGAGGGTGAACAAGGGCGCTTGCAACTCGCATTCGGCGCCGATTATGCGATGAGCGTCGAGCGGGTTTCGCCCGGCGTGCATGTGGAGATCGAGGGTCAGCAGGTGTTGCTGCGCTACTGGATCGGCGACGAACCCGGCCGGATCAGCCTGCATATGGGCGAGCGCAGTTTCCAGGTGATTTTGCTCAGCCAGGCCCGTGCGGAGCGCTATGGATTAAAAGGCGAGGATACGTCGCCGCCGTCGCGCCCGTTGCGCTTGCCGGTTGAAGCGTTGGCGGTACACGAACACAGCGCCAACGAGGGCTGGCAAGCCTTGACCCGGCCGCTGCCGTTGGAGCGTCTGGAGTGCGATTATGGTTACGGCTGGTATCGCGCCGAACTCGAACTTGCCACACCGCTCGATGATACGCTGGCCGCGCCGCATCTGAGTGATCGGGTCACAGTCCTGGCGGGCGGCGAGCGGATCGGAACATTCGGGATCGATCCGGACGGGCCGCATTTTGCGTTGCCGCTTCGGCTCGCCGCCGGCAGCCACGATCTGCGCCTGCTGGCCGACAATCTCGGGCGCTTCAACTACGGCGCAGCCCTTGGCGAGCACAAAGGGCTGCTCGATACGCTGTACCTTGGCGGGCGCCAGGAAGATATTTCGGACGGCTGGACTGCGCTCTGGCAGGAGGCGGCATTCGCCGGCGAGGCCCTGGCCCATGCTCATCCGCATGCGCTGCGCGCCGACCGGGAAGCGGTGCATCTGGGCCACTTCGCCTTTGAAGGGCCGACCGTCTGGTTGCTGCGTGAACTGGCGATCACACCGCAGCGGCGTTACATTCTGCACTTAACCGGCGACCGCAATTCGGGCGCGTTGTTTGTAAACGGCACGGCCCTGGAGCGTTTCAGCCGGCATCGCAGCGGCGGCTTAATCCACGCCGACATCACCAACCTTCTGCGCCCCGACGGGCCGAATGTGCTGTCCTTAAACATCCAGAATTATGCCGCCGCACCCTGGCGGGCGACCCTGCTCAGCTACGATCCGGCTCGCCCGTTGACGGCGCGTTGGGGCTTTTGCGCCGGCGTCAGCCCGACGAGCAACGTGAGCCGCCCGAGCACGGGCCGGCCTTCTACCGATCTCGCTTCACACGCAGTTCGTTGCCCAAAGAACTCGCCGCGATCCGGCTGCGGGTTGCTGGATTGGCCAAAGGCCAGATCTGGCTGAATGGGCGCAATGTCGGGCGCTTCTGGCAGATTGGCCCACAGGAAGATTACAAGTTGCCGGTAAGCTGGCTTGGCGACGAGAACGAGTTGTTGATCTTTGCCGAAGCGGGGCGGGCCGAGCATGTGACGGTATTGGTGTCGTGATGCCGAAGCTTGCCATCGTGATTGTGTCGTGGAACGTACGCGATCTGTTACGGCGTTGCCTGCATACGCTGGACGAATCGCTGGCCGGATCCGGCATGCCGTACATCACCATCGTAGTTGACAACGCAAGCGCCGACGGATCACCGGAGATGCTGCGCAGCGCGTTTCCGCAAGTGCGGCTGCTGGAGCCGGGCGCCAACCTCGGCTTTGCCGGCGGCAACAACCACGCATTGCGCCTGTTGCTCGCCGAATCTGACGCTCCGGAATATATCTTGCTTTTGAATCCCGACACCGAGCCGCAAGCCGATGCGATTCCGTGCCTTCTGCGGGCTTTGCAATCCCGGCCGCATCTGGCCGCAATCGGCCCACAGTTGCGCTACCCCGACGGCAGCTTGCAATCGTCGCGGCGGCGTTTCCCAACCAGGGCCACATTCTTCTGGGAAAGCACGCCGCTCGATCGGGCCTGGCCGGCGAATCCCTGGGCGCAACACTATCGGCTGGACGATCGTTCGCCCGCTGTGGCCCAACCCGCCGACTGGCTAATGGGCGCGGCGTTGTTGCTGCGAACCGAGGCGATCCGGCGGGCCGGCCTGCTCGACGAGCGCTTCTTCATGTATAGCGAAGAGTTGGAGTGGCAGCGGCGCATCCAGAACGCCTGGAGCGATCCGGTTCAGCCGACGGCGATCGGCTACCTGCCCGCCGCAGTTGTGGTGCATCACGAAGGCAAAAGCAGCGAACGAGCGCCGGCCGACCGCCACAGCAATTTTCAGCGCAGCCGCATCTTGCTGGCGCGGATGTGGTATGGTTGGCGCTTTGCGGCCTGGGTACGCCAATTCTATCGCGCCTGTTATGCGTACGAATTGGCGCTTGAAGCGCTCAAACTCATTCTCGGCCACCGGCCGGCTCTGCGCCGCGAACGGATCGCGATCTATCGCCGGGTGATCGAGAATTTGTAGGGCGCAGGGCAACCCCGGAGAGCATGCGGCGCGCAGGGCAACCCCGGACGCGCATGAGCGCGCACAGGCAACCCCGGAGCGCATGCGCGCAGGGGCAACCCCGGAGCGCATACGAGCGCAGTGGCACCCCGGAGCGCATGAGCGCGCAGGGCAACCCCGGAGCGCACAAGCGCAGGGCAACCACGGAGCGCATACGAGCGCGTAAGCGCCCTGTGAGCATGTGCCTCCGGCAGCGAAAAAGGGAAAACGTTCGGCTTTAGGGTTCGAAGGGACGAAGTCCCTCGCCGGGGGAGTCCAGAGGGGCGGCGGCCCGCCCCTCTGGTGGTTCATGGGCGGACAGAACATATGGGTAACGAGGGGATTCATGGCGTTGGGCCGGGCGTGCCGGCCCTCACCCCCGGCCCCTCTCCCTCGGAGGGAGCGGGGAGTCGCGCCAGCGACGGGGTGCGAGGTTTCGCGCATCACGACGCCATGCATGGCGGTATGCGAACAGGATTGCTGTCCGCCCTTAAACCTCTGGTGGGGCGCGGGGCAAAGCCCCGGCGGCAAGCGACCCGCGCAGCGACGCCGAAACCCCGGCAGCACGCGCAGCGGCGCGAAGCTTCGGCGGCACGCGACCCGCGCCGAAACCCCGGCAGCACGC
>JAAUQO010000295.1 GCA_012032775.1 Oscillochloris sp.
TGCCGCCACCACCGGCACCGGCGCCGCTGATCGGGCGGCGCTGGCCGCAGGCGACAAGACCGGCCTACGGCGAGCAGCCGGTGTTGCGCGTCGTTCCCGGCCCACACCTGGATTGCCTGCCTGCCGATAGTGTGCAACGCATCCATGCGACAACATTCCGGATCAACCAGACCTCGAACCGTATGGGTTACCGGCTCGACGGCTTGCAGTTAGCCCATGTGCGGCCATGCAGCCTGCCGTCGCTGGGCGTCATCCCCGGTGTCATCCAGATCCCGCCCGACGGCACACCGATTCTCTTGATGGCCGATGCCCAGACCACCGGCGGCTATCCGGTGGCCGGTGTGGTGATCGGCGCCGATATACCGCTGGCGGCGCAACTCTTACCCGGCGATCGGCTGCATATGCGCTTCATCACCCCTGCCGAGGGCCGCGCCGCATTGGCTGAGCTTCAAACATACCTTTTCACCGGCCCGGAGCCGGCCGACGAAGGCGATCCACTGATGGCACTGGCGGGGGCGCCGGCCATTTTCCCCGAAAGCCAGGCCTGATCAAGCGCAAATCAGGCCCGGCACCTGCTCGGCACTTCAGATCGCCTGCTGCAGATCACGCTCCCGGCGCAGCCGCTCAACCAGCGTCTGCATCACCTGCAACGCGAAGTAGGGCGTTTCATGCACCAGATACAGAAAGCGCTGCCGGTCGATCGCGCCGAGGTGATAATCGCGCAGCCATTGGATAGCGTAAATGAGGGAGCCTGTTTCGAGGTAGTTCGCGGCGGCGGTCGCATCGTTAATTGACGCCGTACGAGCGACATGCCATAATGCCCGCAGAGTCGCCGTATACGTGGTGAACGATGCGGGCCTATCTCGACATCGAAACAAGCTTTGCCCAGAGTATCAGCGTCATCGGGATTTATCGTCCTGATTGCGGCGGGATTCAGCTTGTCGGCGGCGGAGTCAGCGATCTGAACCTTTATGAAGCGCTGGCAGAAGTGACGACGATCGTCACATTTAATGGAAGCAGTTTTGATCTGCCGCACATTAAGCGCCGCTTGATGGCCGATTTACGGGCCGAATTCGCCCATCGCGACTTATTGCACGATTGCCGGCGGCTCGGGCTGCGCGGCGGATTAAAAGTTGTCGAGCAGCGGCTCGGGATCGCCCGCACCAGCGCCGGGCTGAGTGGCCGTGATGCCCCGCTACTCTGGGATCGCTACGAACAGCACGGAGATAAAACCGCCCTGGATACATTGCTCGTATATAACTATGAGGATGTATATAATCTCGCGCTGCTCGAAGCGATCCTCGATCATCGCTCACCCGATCCGCGCGCCCTGGTATGCGCGTTCTGATGCAGTAAACCAATGCAGCAAATGGTACTTGACGGCCGCTACGAACTTGACCGCAAGGTTGGGGAAGGCGGCATGGCCCGTGTCTATCTCGGTCGCGACCTGCGGCTTAATCGACGTGTCGCAATTAAGATCCCCCATCACCACCAACTCAACGACAACGATTTTCTGGAGCGCTTCCGGCACGAAGCCCAGGCGGCGGCGATGCTGAGCCACCCCAATATCGTCGATGTCTTCGATGTCGGTCGCGATGGCGACATCCACTATATCGTGATGGAGTATGTCGAGGGCGTCGATCTGAAGACCGTGATCATTCGCGAGGGGCCGTTGCCGGTGGCTCGCGCAGTTGCGATCGCCGAACAGATCGCCCGCGGTCTCGCGGCGGCCCATCAGGCCGGTATGGTGCATCGCGACATCAAGCCGCAGAATGTGATCGTTACCACCGACGGCCAGGCGCACATCACCGATTTCGGCGTCGCCAAGAGCCACCTTTCAACTGCATTAACCGAGACCGGTGTGTCGTTCGGCACCGTGGATTATTTATCGCCTGAGCAGGCCCAGGGCCGGCCTGCGCTGCCGCAATCGGATATCTACAGCCTTGGTGTGGTGCTCTACGAGATGCTCACCGGCCGCCTGCCCTTCAGCGGCGAGAATGCGATCGCGGTTGCGATGAAGCATGTGAGCGAGCACCCGCGTCCGCCGCGCCAACTCAATTCACAAATCCCGCCGGGCTTGGAAGCGCTGATTCTGCGTGCGCTGGCGAAAGATCCGGCCCAACGGCCGGCCAGCGCGGCTGCATTCGCCGGAATGCTGCGCGATTATGACCGATTGGCCAATCAGGAGACGCAGATCAACCCCGGCGCCGTGCGTACCCAGGCGCCTGAAGCACCGTCGTTGCGCCAGTTGCCGGCTCAGCGGCCGGCCAACGGCGGCAACAGTGGCCGGGTGATGATCCCGCCCCCACGCTCAACTCCGGCGCGTGCCAAACAGCAAGACGGCCTCGGCTGCGGTGTATTCGTTGTCGGGATGCTGATCCTCGCCGGTGTGCTGGGGATTGTGTTGGTATTCGCCAGCGGCACATTCAACGGGGTGTTCGATGGATTTTTCGCCGGCGGTGGCCCGCGTCCGACAAGCATCCCCGACGCAACAAGCACCACCACCACCACACCTGAGCCGTCGCCGACACCTGAGCTATTGGTAAGCGTGCCGGATCTGAGTGCGTTAAACGGCGCCGCCGCCCAGAGTGCGTTGCGCGAGTTACAACTGATCCCGGTGCAACTGAGTGAAAGCAATAGTAGCGTGCCGATTGGCCAGGTGATCAGCCAGGAAGTGCCGGCCGGCTCCGAGTTACGTCCGGGCCAAAGCGTCACCTACAGCGTCAGTTTAGGCCCGTTGTTCCTGGTGGTACCCGATGTGATCGGGATCCGGGGTGAAGTGGCGCGCCAGCAGATCGAGGGCATCGGTTTGATCGCACAGGTACGCGAAGTTCCCAGCCGCAGTGTCGATGCAGGCTTCGTGATCAGCCAGAGCCCGAGTGGTGGATTACGGGTCGAGGCGGGCAATGTCGTCGATATTGTGGTGAGCCTGGGGGATGTGGTGCGGTTGCCGGATTTGATCGGTTTGCAGCGCGATCAAGCCGAGCAAATTCTGGCCGGCAGCGAGGGCTTGACATTGAGCTTTGTCGATGAACAGGGCTGCGACCGGCTGCCGAATTGCGAGCAGTACCGACCGAACGAGGTGGTAAGTGCGAGCCGGGTACTGGCCAGTGGCGAGATTATCGGCTTAAACAACGGCGACAATGTGCCGCGAGGCAGCCGGATTGTGTTGGGGGTGCGGGCGCCGTAGGGGCGAAGCATCTGATGCTTAGTGTCAGATGCTTCGCCCCTATGGCGTTCCGGACAATTTACGCCGACGCGATCGTCTGCTCGTAGTCGCTGCGAATGCGCTCGGCCCGATCGAGCAACTCACGACGATCGGCGACAGTCATCGCCTCGTTGGCCAGCCGGCGCCACTCTTCATTAATGAACCAGGCATACTGACCGGCTTCGGTCGAGATCCAGCGCGGGGCCTTGGGAATGGTCGGGTTGTTCAACGGACTCATGCGGCTCTTCCTCCTGATATGATCCCTAATCACAACTATTGGAGCGCCGGGCCGCATTGCCCGGTAATGCCCACTACTTTACCCGGAGTAGTTACAACTTGTATCTTACGCAGTACCGATGAAGATCGGCTTGCGCCGGATCAGCCAATCCTGACAAAAAACTTATTCCTGGTTGAGCACAAGCGGTTCCCGGCGCAGACATCCATCGCGCACGGCGAAGGCCCGATCTGCGAGCGCAGCAACCTCGCGGCTGTGCGTAACCATGATCATGGTTCGTCCTGCCCGGCGTGTGAGCCGGTCGAGCAGATCGAGCACCAGGCGCCCGGTCTCGTCATCAAGATTGCCGGTCGGCTCATCGGCGAGGATCAGCGCCGGCTCATGGGCCAGCGCCCGGGCAATGGCGATGCGTTGTTGTTCGCCGCCACTCAGACGATCGGGGTAGGTCTGCGCCCGATCACTTAACCCAACTTCGGCCAGCATAGATCGTGCCACCGCCTGGCCTGCCGAGCCGCCGCGACCGTTCAACTCCAGTGGTAATAACACATTCTCCAACACCGTCAACGTCGGCACGAGATTGAAGAATTGAAACACGAAACCGATCTGCTCGCGGCGAAACAGGGTTCGCTCATGCTCACGCATATGGCTCAGATGTTGGCCCGCTACCCAGATCGATCCGGAATCGGGTTGATCGATGCCGCTGATCAAATTCAGCAGCGTACTCTTGCCGCTACCGCTTTTGCCCACCAGCGCCACCAACTCACCCGTTGCGACGTGCATATCAACTTCGTGCAGAACAGTGTGTGCGCGCTCCCCCTCAATGTATGATTTTGTCACTCGTTCCAGGCGAATGATCGCATCACCCTGGGGATCTGCACTGCGTGACGCCTCCATGAATTGCCCACTCTTTGCAAAGATTATAGGATCATTATAGCCCATATTCACCATTGTCTGCCCAACTTTTGAACATGTGGCGCCAGTTTGCCGACAAACGCACATAAGATGGGGTGGTTGGTTGCAGTTATCCTACAACCAACCACCCCAACCCAATAATGAAGCGGCGACAGGGTTTCCTGTCGCCGCAGATCATTGTCACAAGAAGGGCGAGCCCGCTGGCCTCTCGGCAAGCGGCGCGGGGATTTAGGGGAATAAGGGGAAGGTGGGGAATAAGTTCGGAAGAGGTTCCGGGGCTTACTCGCCAGCCGTTCGTCCTTTGGGGCCACGCCGTTCTGTTGTGTATAGCATACGTGATCACCATTGCCTTCCTCAATAGTTCCATATTCCCCCATTACAGGGGCCCACACAGGAGTGCGGGTACTGGGAAGCGGGATGACCTGTGCTACAATAAACAAAACGAATTCTGGTGCCGAAAGGTTGCAAGCAGTCGATGAGTTTTCGATGAGTATGCACGGTTCGGCATTTTCCCCGCAGTAGTTCTATGCCACCCAGACGCGGCCCGACACTATTTGACGCCCAACGAGATCAGGTACTCCAGCGCCAGGCTCCTCTGGCGGCACGGATGCGCCCGCGCACGGTTGAGGAGTACCTTGGTCAGGAACATATTATCGGCGAGGGGCGCCTGTTGCGGCGGGCGATCGCCGGCGATCAACTCTTCTCGATTATCCTCTGGGGTCCGCCCGGCAGCGGTAAAACCACTCTCGCCCAGATTATCGCCAGTAGTACCAACGCCCAATTCGAGCAGGTCAGCGCCGTTTCAGCCGGAGTGGCCGATCTGCGCAAGGTGATTCAGGAGGCGAAAGATCGATTGGGGATGTTTCAGCAACGGACGGTGCTGTTCATCGACGAGATCCATCGCTTCAGCAAAAGCCAGCAGGATGCGGTGCTGCCTTATGTCGAAGATGGTACGGTGATCTTGATCGGCGCAACCACCGAGAATCCGTCGTTCGAGGTGAATCCGGCGCTACTTTCGCGGGCGCGGGTTTTTACCCTGCAAGCACTCAGCGATGATGATATTGGTGCGCTGGTGGATCGGGCGGTTGCCGACACGGATCGTGGGCTCGGCGAATACCAGGTGATGCTTGCCGTCGATGCGCGCGGCTACCTGGTCAATATGTCGAATGGCGATGCCCGTACGGCGCTGAATGCACTTGAGGCCGCGACGCTCTCGAAGGCGCCGGCGCTCGGCAATAAGCGCCTGATCACACTCGACGATATCCGCGATGCGTTGCAAGGACGGGCCACCCGCTACGATAAAAACGGCGAACTGCACTACGATGCGATCTCGGCCCTGCACAAAAGTGTGCGTGACAGCGATCCCGATGGCGCATTGTATTGGCTTGGTCGCATGCTCGACGGCGGCGAAGATCCGCTCTATATCGCCCGACGGGTGATGCGAATGGCGATCGAGGATATTGGTCTCGCCGACCCGCAAGCGCTCCCGCTGACGATTGCGGCCCAGCAGGCAGTTCACTTTATGGGCCAACCGGAAGGCGATCTGGCGCTTGCGAATGCGGTTGTGTATTTGGCGCAGGCCCCGAAGAGTAATGCGGTCTACCGGGCGTATAATGCGGCCCTGAAGGATGTGGCCGAAACCCGCAACGAGCCGGTGCCGCTGCATCTGCGAAATGCGCCGACCCGCCTGATGAAGAATATGGGCTACGGTAAGGGCTACGAGTACGCCCCTGATCTGGAAGCCGGGCGCTCGGATCAGGCCCATCTGCCGCCGAATCTGGAGGGCCGGATCTATTACGAGCCAACCGATCGCGGCTTCGAGAGCCTGGTGCGCGAGCGCCTGGCATGGCGGGAAGCCAGGCAACCGGCAACCGGCACCAGGCAACAGCCGCTCAAGCCGGCGAAGTCCGCTGCCGACGCTGTTGATCCGCAGGCGCTATCGGGCGAAGAATCACAGTTGCCGCCGGACGAAATCGCGCCGCCCACCGGCGAAGCCGC
>JAAUQO010000296.1 GCA_012032775.1 Oscillochloris sp.
GGAGATTCGCCGACGGGCGGCTGCTGTCGGCTACCTGATTGAGTCGGAAACGGCGTTCAGCGAGCGGTCGAGCGGATCGCCCAAGAACTGCCGTTGAAGCCGGGCGTGCAACTTGCGTCCTGAGACCCTTGCTCCGCCTGTGGCAGTCGGCTACATTCGGGGATGCGGCAACTGCCGTGGATTGCAGGAGCATGGTTCATGGCGACTGAGCAAGCATTCATGATCTTGATCGCAGGCCCGTATCGTTCCGGCACCGGCGATGATCCGGCCAGGCTGGCGGCCAATGTGCGGGCGATGGAAGAGGTGGCGTTGCCGTTATTTCAGGCCGGGCATATTCCGGTGGTTGGGGAGTGGTTTGCGTTACCGCTGGTCGCATTGGCCGGCTCGACACAGGTTGGCGACGAGCCGTTTAACGCGATCTTCCATCCAATCGCCGAGCGCCTGTTGGATCGCTGTGATGCGGTGTTGCGGATCGGCGGCCCGTCACAGGGCGCCGATGAGATGGTGCGGATCGCCCAGGAACAGGGCAAGCCGGTGTTCTATCGGCTTGAGGATGTGCCGGGGTATGCGGCGATCAACGGCGAGAGATAACCGGAGGCCGGTAGTTATCGTAGCGCCGCACGATGGTGCGGCGCTACGGCTTTCCCACGATCTGCTCGGCGATGTAGGCGGCGTCTTCGCCGATACCCTGCAAGACGTGTGATTTGGCTTTGTACTGCCATTCCAGCCCCAGGAAATACAGGCCGGGAACGGCGGTGACGCCGCGGCGATGTTGCGGGTAGCCATCGGCAGCAAAGACCGGCAGTTCAATCCAGGGGTAGGCGGGCCGGTAACCGGTGGCCCAGAGCAGGGTGGTGATCCCGGCTTGGTGCAAGTTGATACAACCGGGAGCGCGTTCGGCGGCGGCGTATGCCTGCGCAGCATTCGGCCTATCGGGTGGCGGTGCAGCGATCTGATGTTCGACGACATACGCATCCACCGCTTGCAGAAACTCGGCGGCGGCAATATCGGCGGCGGCAATCCGTTCGCCCAGGTCGAGCGCAAAGTGAGCCTGTGCGCCATCAAGCGCTTCCAGGCGACCAAGCAACTGCACGCCTGCGGCGGCGAGCGTGTGCAGATTCAGATCGCGCCCGCCGTCCCGGCCGGTCAGTTGCGGCCCTGCCGGAGCGTTACGCGGATCGCCGTCCGGCAGCGTATCAACCGTCTGCTCGAAACCGCCGAACTCCGTGATCCATGCGGTCGCATCCCGGCCGCGATAGCGCCGCGGAAGCCAGCTACAACGCCCCACAGCCAGCCAGACATCGCGCCCGGCCCGGCGCAACTCTTCGGCGATCTGGCAGCCGGACTCGCCGCTGCCCACCACCAACACAGCGCCCGGCGGCAATTGATCGGGCCGACGATAGTGCATACTGTGGAGCTGCGTGATCGCGGGATCGAGGCCGACGGCGGCGGCGGGGATGTGCGGCGTGGTGTAGGCTCCGGTGGCGACAACCACCTGCTGCGCGACGATCACAGCGCCGCTGCAGACGATCTGCATGTCGCCGTTAGAACCGGCGCGGACTGCGTTCACCGCTGTGTTGCACTCGACCGGCGCCTTGATCTGGGCGGCGTAGGCTTCGAGATAGGCCACAACCTCGTCGCGGTGCATAAATCCATCACGGTCGGGGCCATTGTAGGGCATAGCGGGCAATTGCAGATGCCAGTTCGGCGCCACAAGCCGTAACGAGTCCCAGCGGCGGGTGCGCCAATGCTCGGCGATTCGTCCGGCCTCCAGAATGCGATGCGGCCAATGCCGTTGGCTCAGATAATAGCTCAGCGCGAGACCGGCAGGCCCGGCGCCGATGATGATCGTGTCGCTGTGCATGGTTTCTTATTCGTGCCTATCGCAAGATGCCTGAGGCGTGATGCTTGAGGCGTGATGTCCCAGAGCGTACGCTGCATTCTGCATTACGATTTGCGGCCATCGGCAGCGGCAACATAGATGCCGAGAGCGATCAATGCACCGCCGGTGAATCGCTGTTGGGCGCGGCGTAGACGCATATTACTGCGCAGCGCCTGACCGATTGGCCCGGCGAAGAGAACCACAATCAGATCAGCCGTGGTGTTCAGGGCAACGGAGAGTGTACCGAGCAGCAGGAACTGAGTGACAATCGGGCCGGCTGGATCGATGAACTGCGGGATGAAGGCGAGAAAGAACAGGGCGGTTTTCGGGTTGAGCACTTCGGTCACAATGCCTTGCAGCAACACACGGCGGGTGCTATCGGCGACCGGAACAGCTTCATGCGCCGATCGCTCGGTCGCAAAGATCGTCCGCACCCCAAGATAGATCAGGTAGGCGGCGCCGGCATATTTGATGCCGTTAAAGGCCAGCGCCGAGGTGGCGAGCACGGCCGACAATCCAAGGGCCGCCGCGACAACATGAGCCATACCGCCGATCGCCGTGCCGAAACTTGAGGCGATACCATCACGGCGACCGCCTTTCAGACTGCGGGCCAGGACATAGAACATGCCGGGGCCGGGGGTAATGGCGAGCAGGATCGCGGCTGAGAGAAAGACACTGAATGGAATTGACGAGGGCATAGTGATCTCCGATGTAACGCTGAAATGCGGCGCTGAAGTTTAGCCGGGGTTCATGCAACACCGGTGTCCGATGTCATTCCGACCGCAGCGACGGTACTCGGGGGCCGGCTCCACTCACTATGTAGCCCCAGAGCGCATGCTGCATTCCGTTTCAAGGGATGAGATAGCGGCCGGGATTGATGATGCCGGCGGGATCCCAGCGGCTACGCAGGGACTGCATCAGGGAGACGGTAGGCGGCGGCGAACCCCAGGCGTCGAGGTGATCGCGCCACTGCGGCGGAACATGTTCGGCCACCACATAACCACCGTACTCGGCCAGGCTTGCACGGAGCTCCGCGAAGACTGCACCCAGGTCAGTGGACATCGAGGCGGGGATATGCCAGCGGGCCATACCTATCCCGATTCCCGGCAGGAGCATCCGGGCGCTGCGCCAGCCGTGGCGTGGGGGAACATGTTCAAGCAAACGGGCCAGATCGGAAATCGAGGTCGGCGGAACGCCGGCGCGCAAAATGATCTCATTGGGATCGAACGGCGCATTGAAGTCGGCGATCGCAGCCCAGAGCGGTGTATCATCGTGTTCGTTCAGGTCGATCGTGCGGGCGCCGACCTCGACACAGCGTGCAGCGGCGGCGCGTAACTGCCGTTCAACAGCAGCGGGAGAGCCGGCGAAGCGAGCGGCGACCACCACATGCACCGGTTGGTCGGCGATGAAGTTGTGCAACGCCGGCATAGCCTGTTCGGCAACGGCATTGAGTGCGGTGAGCGCAATCGGTTGCAACGGCGCTTCGCGCAATTGGGCCAGCGCATTCATCACGGCGCGCGGCGCGGTAAAGGATGCCAGCAGCGTGGCGCGACAGGGCGGCAACGGCGCAACTTTGAAGGTTATTTCGGCGATCACACCGAGGGTGCCGAGAGCGCCGAGATGTAGTTTGTGGCTGTCGTAACCGGCGACATTCTTGACAACTTTGGAGCCGGAGCGAACTAACCGGCCATCGCCCAACACAACCCGCATCCCAAGGGTCCAATCACGCGGGGGGCCATAGCCGAGGCGCAGCGAACCGACGGCGCCGCTGGCAAGTAAGCCGCCGATCGTGGCCTTTGCCGATTGGGGCGGATCCCAGGGCAACCACTGGCCGTGTTCGGCGAGCGCGGCCTGCACATCACCGAGGCAAGTGCCGGTCTCGACAGTAACCGTGAGATCGGCGGGAGTATGCTCGATGATCCGGTTCAGGCCGCTGGTGCGCAATACGACATCGTAGCGGGCAGGCGGATTGCCGATATGCTGGCGCGTACCGCCGCCCCAGGGCACCACGGCCAGGCCATCGCGAGTGGCTTGCCGGAGAAAGGCGACCAACTCGTCGCAACCCGCCGGTTGCTCGATCCGAGTCGGAGTGAGATCGCCGAGTTGATACGCGCCCATTGCGGTGGTATCGATCATAATTTAGATCCAGGCGCCGTGTTCGATTGCGCGGAGCGCGGCGCGGCCATAGCGAATATCGGCGCAACTGGAACCGGTCGGCAGCAGTTTGCAGGTATTCATCGTACCAGCCTGGTCGAAAACCGCTCGCAGATCGGCGAAGGCGGCCATATCATCGGGCGAGAAGAGCCACTGCAAGTAGTCGCGTTTCTCGATGCCGATGCCATGTTCACCGCTGATCGTGCCGCCCGCTGCGACACAGGCTTTCAGGATCTCCTCGCCGGCAGCGATCGCCCGTTCGCGGACACCGGGTTCGCGCAGATCGAACAGCAGCAGCGGGTGCAGATTGCCGTCGCCGGCATGAAAAATGTTCACCACCTTGATCCCGTAGCGCGCTGCGACCTCTTCAGACAGGCGCAGCAATTCCGGGATGCGCGAGCGCGGCACCACGCCATCTTGAATATGATAGTGGGGGCAATCCGGGCGCATGCGGCGAGTGCGCCTTTACGCCCGGCCCAGAGTTTGGCCCGTTGAGCGGGATCGGTTGCGGCGCGCAACTCGCGGGCGCCGTGGTCGGCGACGATCCGGCCGATCTGCGCAGTTTGCTGCTCAAGATCCTCGCTGAGACCATCGATCTCGATCAAGAGCACAGCCCGAGCGTCAGCGGGATAGCCGGCGTTCACCGAAGCCTCGACGGCGGCGATCCCCTCGCCGACCAGCATCTCAAGGGCGGCGGGAATAATCCCGGCCGCGATGATCGCCGAGACACAGCGCCCGGCGGCCTCCATGTCGTCAAAAATCGCCAGGAAAGTGCGAATCTCCTCGGGATCGGGTGTGAGCCGCACCGTCAATTCGGTGACAACGCCGAGGGTACCTTCGCTGCCGACGAATATGCCGAGCAGATCATAGCCGGGAGCGTCGGAGGCAGTGGAGCCAAGTTGAACCACGGAGCCATCGGCGAGGGCCACAGTCGCGGCAAGCACATGATTGGTGGTGACGCCATACTTAAGACAATGGGGGCCACCGGCATTGGCGGCGACATTTCCGCCGACCGTGCTCGACTTCTGGCTGCTGGGGTCGGGCGCGAAGTGCAGACCATACTGCATAACGGCGACGGTGAGTTCGGAATTGACGACGCCGGGCTGCACAACAGCGGTTCGAGCGACCGGATCGACGCTGAGCACCCGGTCGAGCCTGGTGAGAGCGACGACCATCCCGCCCTGTTCGGGGACGGAACCGCCGGCGAGGCCGGTACCGGCGCCGCGCGGCACCACATGGGCGCCGAGGCGATGGGCGACCTGCAAGCATGCGGCGACCTCGGCGGTGCTGCCGGGAACAACGACCACCTCGGGCGTAGCCTGATCGAGCGCCGAACCGTCGTACTCA
Source organism: Oscillochloris sp. (assembly GCA_012032775.1). Lineage (GTDB taxonomy): Bacteria > Chloroflexota > Chloroflexia > Chloroflexales > Chloroflexaceae > JAAUQO01. The sequence goes on from JAAUQO010000296.1 coordinate 5,384, forward strand.
TAGAGCATGAGTTCTTCAGGGCGACTGAGGACATAGCGGGGATCGATGACACGGCGAAGTTCGGTGATCAGGTGTTCGCGTTGGTTCATAGCAGGTGCAGGTTGTGTAAACTATTTCGTACGCACTCGCCGCTTAAGATCGGCGGCCGGCCGACGGAAACTCATGACATCAATCGTACCACGGGGATAACTACGAAAAAACTCGGGCGTCTGGGCGAGGCCCCGGCGCCAGAGGAGCGAGAAGACCATTGCCACAAGCAGCAGCCCAAGCATCAGGTAAGGGCTCAGTTGCTGCGAGGTAACACCCATGAGGGCGACATAGCCAAACGCGGCGAGCAGGGCGAGACCCTGACCGACGGGGAAGAGCAAGGCCCGGGCGCGCAACTGGAAGAATGCGACGAGGAACGCCGCGACATACCAGATCTCGAAGATAATGACGAAGATCGTCAGGAAACTCAAAAACATCGCCATAGGGACTCCACGCAAAGTACTGAGTGTGTAGGTCAATCATACCATTTTTTGGCGCGGGGCGCTGCCCCGCGCTTGTGCGGGGCGCTACGCTGCCCCGCCTGCCCCAGGATGCATTCCGTTGCCCCGGATCGTGCTTTTGGCGGGGCCAGCCCCGACACCCCTCACAGGAAAATCTGTTCCTTCGCCACCGATCGCGGTTTTGTCGGGGCCAGCCCCGACACCCCGCAAAGGGGGCATCCGCCCCCTTTGTAACCCCCAAAGGAAAATGTGTTCCCTTGCCTCACCAAGCGGGCAAATGCCCTTTGGGCGGCTACGCCGTTTGCACGGGGCGCTGCTTCCAAACGCGCCCGCGCCATCCAGGTGCGAATGCGCCATGTCAGGTGCGAGCGCGTTAGCGCATGCCGGGCATGGGATGCCGGCGTTCTCGCCGAGGAAGGCATTCGGCTTTGGGGGTTCG
>JAAUQO010000297.1 GCA_012032775.1 Oscillochloris sp.
GATCAGTTGGAATACGGAGGCCGGCAGCAGCGATCTTCTGAGCGCCGCGCTGAATATCAGCAACGGCGGCGGCGGCATCTTTAAATGGACGGCAGCCAGTGATTCGGCATGGCTGAGTGTGAGCGCAACCGCCGGCAGCGATGCGCAGACAATAATGGTTAGCGCCGATCCGAGCGGGCAACCGGCGAACAGCAGCACCAGCGGCACGATCACACTTCAGGCGCTTGATGGAGCCGATCAGGTGATCCAAACAGTTACCGTGCCGGTCACAATCCATGTCGGCAATCCCGGTTACGGCGAAGCGCCCGGTGTGCGAATCATCCGCTTCGTCTACCTGCCCTACCTGGCGCGGTAGTCCGCTAGAATGTCGGTAGAGTATTTGTGTTGTGATGCGGCGCAGCTTCGCTGCGCCGCATCACAACACCGAATCCTTACGGGCCGGCGGCCCGAAACGCCCACAAATCCGATTACGCTACCGGCGATCGTGTCAGGCACACGCAACGATCGCCAACGGCGAGAACGTGATAAAACGAACCAATCATCCCTGGCCACGCGTATCAACTCGTGAACAGGCGCGCGAGCCATACTCCAAGCACAACGGCGCCAATGCCAACCAGGACACTGGTGCCGATATACAGCGCGCCCTCAAGCAATTTGCCTGTGCTCACCAGCGCAACACCTTCATAACTGAATGACGAAAAGGTAGTCAGGCTCCCGAGCAGGCCGGTGACAAGAAACAAGCGCAGCGGTTCAGCCAGGGGCAAGCGAGTGTTGGCGAGGGTCAGCAGGATGCCGATCACCAGACAACCGGCGATATTGACGATGAACGTACCGTACCAGGCAACACCGAAACGCTCCACCGCCCAGATCGTGATGCCATAGCGCAGATTCGCGCCGATCGCGGCGCCAATCGCGATCGCAAGCATGTTTTGCATCCATGCATCTCCATAACGCGGCTCGGATACGCTGTCGCATGGGGAGAAGTCGCAGCGCGTCCGCTACTCGCGTCGGCGCAAGGCGCCAGCGCGCTGCCGCGCGGCTCGCCAGTCCGGTATGCGCTCCCGGATCAGGCTCAAGGGTTGTGCTCACCGCCCTAGTACCGGTCGGCCTCCGTCCGTCGCGGGTTTGTAACGGCCTTGAGGCCGTCACCGTGCGATGTACGCCGTAGGCGTACGGACGCTTGAGCGTACTAGGCGAGTTGCAGGCGGGTGAGCGATGCAACGGTGCCGCCGCCCATATTCGGGATAATCTCTAACTCCAGCAGCTTGGCGGCGTGCAATTCAACCTCGTATTCCTCCACCTCATGGGTGGCTCCTGAGGGGCTGAAATAGTACTGTTGCCGCACGATTTCGCGGTACGACTTGGCACCGCCATCCGTCCAACGCAGCACAAACTCCTGCGAGCGCGATTGCACCCACTCGTCGAACACCAGCCTGATGCGCCGGATCTGTTGCGGCTGATCGAAGATGAGCCGGATCGTTTGTGGCCCGGTAGTCGCCGCGCGCCACCCACCGCCGGCACGAACCCCGAGTGCCGCTTCGATCGGCTGGTCTTCCGCCTCGGAGGTTACCTCAACCTGCGCCAGCACCTCCAGATTGAGCCAGTTGTGCGACTCCTGCGATTCAGCGGATTCTTCCTGGCCAATTATGCGCTTGCGCATCACATCTCCTTGTATGCTTTCTTATTATGGGTATTATACCTCTATAGCAAAATGCTTGATGCTTCATGATCCTGATACCGCTCTTCGCGTCGGCACAACCCGCCAGGGCGCTACCGCATGGCTCGCCAGTCAGCTATGCGTGATTGGATCAGGCTCCAGGGTTGGGCATACCGCGATATTGTTGGAACGGCACATAAGATTGGTGCAAAGCGGAGGCTTGCGATGAGTTGGAAAATTCTGGCAGAACACCATCCGGAACTGGCCGCGTTCGGGATTGAGCGTTTAAACGGCAAGGTCGCGTATCTGGCCACCCTGCGCAACGATGGCGCGCCACGGGTGCATCCGGTAACCCCGATCATCGGGCAGGGCCATCTGTTTGTGTTTATGGAGCCGACATCGCCGAAAGGGCACGACCTTCAGCGCGACGGGCGCTATGCGATCCATTGCTCCGTGAGTGATACAAGCGGTACAGGCGGCGAGTTTGTGGTCAGTGGCCGGGCGCACATGATTGACGACGCGGACATTCGCGTTCTGGCGGTGCAACTGGCCAGTTATCATCCTGCCGATCGTTATGTCCTCTTTGAGTTCGACGTTGAGCGGGCGGCTGCCACGATATACGCCGACAAACAAACCGTTCGCCAATCGTGGAAGCGAACGACGTAACGAAGCAGCGAGCGAGGTTGCCCTGGTGGTGCGCAACGGCGATGGGGTGGAGCCTTACAGATAGTGCGGCACCATCTGCCGCCAGTCGGCGGCGCAATGGGCCGTACCCGGCCAGAGATGGAACTGGTGGGTGAGCCCCTTCTGACACAGGATCTGGCTGAAGTGGTGGTTATTGGCCAGAAACGGGTCGGCTTCCCCTACTGCGAAGATAATCTGCATGCGTCCCAATGCCATAAGCAGGCCCGGATCCTGAAGCTGCGGGACGAAATGGCAGGGGGTGTGGAAATAGATCGTTTCGTCGTAGTGACCGTCGAAGAGATCGCGAAAGTGACGGATCGGCGTCGTCAAGTCATAGCGACCGCTGAGGGCCACGACTTTTTGGAAGCGCCAGGGGTGGCGGAAGGCGAGGTTGATCGCGTGGTAGGCGCCGAGGCTACAGCCATGGACGATCAGATACGGGTTGGAGTTACCTTCTCGGAGAGCGGCACAACCTCGTCGAGGATATAGCGTTCATACTGAGCGTGGCGCGCGATGCGCTTCGAGGGCGGTTGATGGAAAGCGTACAGGCTTTCGTAATCGATACTATCGACACAATAGAGTTGGAGCAAACCCTGTTCGAGCGGGCGGCGTAGGGCCGCCACAAGCCCCCAATTCTCATAATCATAAAAGCGCCCGCCACGGGTCGGGAACACCAGCACCCGTGCGCCGGCGTGGCCAAAAACGAGCAACTCCATCTCCCGCTGCAGGCGCGAACTCCACCAGCTATGATATATGCGGCCCATCCTCGCCTCGCTCATACAGCAACCATAACGGTATGCTATTCGTGCGATGTTGTCTATGGATTAAGCGGTGCCTGAAGATGTGTAAGCGACGGATTAAGCGCCCTCAAAAAGCGATAGACGGTAACAGCCGAGGATCTGGGCCCAGAGTTGGTAACCGGCTGCGCTCAGATGGAGGCCGTCGTCGGCGAAAAGCGCCGGGCAGGGCTCACCGTCGTGTTGCAGCATTGGGTAGTAGGTATCGATGAACAAACCGCGGGAGCGGGCCGACAACAGGCGCTGAGCCGTCTCGTTGACCTGGCGGATCGCCGGCCGGAGCGCCCGGCGTGCCGGGCTCGGCTTGATTGCGAGAAACGCCACAGGAATTGCTGGAAGCTGTGCGTCGATCCTGGTCAGCAGCGCCTGAAGCGAGCCGATCACCATGTCGGCGTTCTGGCCGTCGCCGAGATCGTTGTCGCCGGCATAGAATACCAGGGCGCCGGGGGCACATGGCGGCACGAGGCGCTCGAAAAAATGGACGCAGGCGGCAAGTGTGGAGCCGCCGAAGGCCCGGTTGACCACGGGCCAGGGTGCAAGGTCGTCGGCTAGGGTTGTCCAAAGGCGCAACGACGAGCTTCCATAAAACACGGTCGCTCCGCCGGGAGGCGGATCTGTACGGTGCATTCGCTCAAGGGCGCGCACCTCGTCTTCATACCAGTCCACCAGATCAATCCTCTACGACCACACAGGCGTGTCGTCTACGCCGCCACCTACCATTCTAGGTGGCCCAGTTACGCCAATCCTACACCGCCAGGATTAAATGTGTGTTAACCCCACAACAGGACGTTGGCGAATTCATGGTCAGCCGCCGGCGCACCGATCGACGACGCACAGATTCGCGCTCGGGCGGTACAACCGGCCGGTTCGCATCTTGCCGATCGTTATGTCCGCTTTGAGTTCAAGGTTGCGCGGGCGGCTGCGACGATGCACGCCGACGAACAACCTGTTCGGCAGTCGGGGAAGCGAACAACGAGTGCTTAACAGAGTAATAACACCCTGTTGAACCTGCATTAACATTCCTTGCCTACAGTATACTGGCTCTGCTCAGGCCTATATGTTGTTGCCAACGCACCATGGTGTTGCATCGCGTACCGCCGTTATACGGGTAGGGCAGCATGGTAATCGCTTGCCGCGTACTAAGGCGTCGGCATGCTAGAGGGGAATGTTTGTTATGCGAAACGGTGTCTGGCTCCTTATCGTCGCTTTGCTCTGTGTGACGTTGCCCGTGAACGTCAATCAAGCCGCCCGTCCGAGCGAGCCAACCGGCGGCGCGCCGGCCAGTTTGCCGAGTACACCCGCACTGATCGATCTAGCGCTCGTGGGGCGCTATACACAGCCGGATTATGCCGCAGCATTCGACCAGAGCGCTGCCGAGATCGTCGATCACGATCCGGTTTCCGAGCGCCTGTTTGTGGTCAATGGTGCCGATAGCACGGTCGATGTCCTTGACATCAGTACACCCACCACACCGACGCTCGCATTCCAGATCCCGTTAAATCTTGCCGGCGCCTCGGCCAATAGCCTGACGGTGGTGAGCAACACGAATACACCTACACCGTTGTTGGCAATTGCGGTTGAGGCTGCGGACAAAACCGATCCCGGCGCAGTCTTGTTTGTGCCGACCGATGTGACACTGGCGACGATCGCCGCACAGGCCAGGGTTGTGGTTGTCGGCGCGCTACCGGATATGATCACCGCCACTCCGGACGGCACCCGCGTGCTGACCGCCAATGAAGGTGAACCGAACAGCTACGACCAGATCGATTCGGTCGATCCCGAAGGCTCGGTCAGCATTATCGATATCTCCGGCGGCCTCGCCACCATCGACCAGGGCGATGTGACCACGGTTGGTTTTAGTGATTTTAATGCCGGCGGATCTCGCGCCGATGAACTGCCCGCCGGCGTGCGCATCTATGGCCCGAATGCCTCGGTTGCCCAGGATCTGGAGCCCGAGTACATCACGGTTTCGCCCGATGGCGCCACGGCATATGTGACGCTGCAAGAGAATAACGCTCTGGCGGTTATCAACATCACGACTCCCGGCGTGACGGCGATTCTCGCCCTTGGCCTGAAAGATCATAGCCTGGCCGGCAACGGGATCGATGCCAGCGACCGCGACGGCGGTGTCAATATCGCCAACTGGCCGGTCTTCGGCATGTATCAACCCGACAGCATCGACTCGTATCAGGTCGGCGGTCAGTTGTATCTGATCACCGCCAACGAGGGCGACGCCCGCGACTACGAGGGTTTCGCCGAAGAAGAGCGGGTTAAAGACCTTACCCTGAATACCGCGGTCTTCACCAATGCCGCCACTTTGCAGGAAGACGAGAACATCGGTCGCCTGACGGTGACCAGCGCGAACGGCGAAGGTTCGAGCGGCTTCGAAGCGCTCTGGGTACTGGGCGGACGCTCGTTCACGATCTGGAATGCCAGCACCGGCGCAATTGTCTCCGACAGTGGTGATGACATGGAGCAGCGCACCGCCGCGATCTACCCGGCCAACTTTAATGCCAGCAATACCGGCAATGATCTCGATAACCGCAGCGATAACAAAGGCCCCGAGCCCGAGGCGGTGGTGATCGGTGAGATCGACGGTCGTTTCTACGCCTTTGTCGGCCTGGAGCGCATCGGCGGCGTGATGGTCTATGATGTGACCGACCCGGCCGCGCCGGCGTTTGTACGTTATGTAAATAACCGCAACTTCACCAAAGACCCCGAAACCGACCCGGCCGCCGGTGACCTCGGCCCCGAGGGTCTGAAGTTTGTGAGCGCCGCCGACAGCCCGGCCGGTGTGCCGCTCTTGCTGGTGGCCAACGAAATCAGCGGCTCGGTGGCGATCTATGCGATCAACTCCGGCTTCGATCCCGACGGCGCCGGTAGCCTGACCCTGTTGCACAACAATGACGGCGAGTCCGACACACTCGGCAACACGGTTGAAGTGGCGCCCAACAGCGGTTACTCCAACACCGTCACCCAGACGCTGACGGTGGGCAGTGTGGCGGCCTTCAAGTCGGTGGTCGATCGCGAGCGCAACGACGCCCGCAGCCGCGGCAATGCCGTGGTCAACCTTTACGCCGGCGATGCCTTTCTGGCCAGCGCCGACTTGCAATGTACGCTCAGCAACCCAAGTGGGCCGGTC
>JAAUQO010000298.1 GCA_012032775.1 Oscillochloris sp.
GCCACTTCGGCCACGCGCCGCAGCAGCGCCCGTACCCGCGCCGCCAGTTCACGCGTGGAAAACGGCTTGACCACATAGTCATCGGCGCCGAGCTCAAGCCCAAGTACGCGGTCGATCTCATCGCCACGCGCCGTCAGCACAATCACCGGCGCCTCGCTGCCGGCCGCCCGCATGCGCCGCAACGTCTCAAAACCGTCGATCCCCGGCAAGCCGATGTCGAGCAACACCAGATCCACCGGCGTTGTCGCCAGGATCACCAGCGCCGCCTCGCCATCAGCGGCAGCCTGCACTTCCAGGCCCTCGCGCTCCAGACGCTCGCGCACCGCCGCGACGATCGCCGGCTCATCGTCAACAATCAAAACCCGTTGCATAAGTATTCAGAGCTTTGTATCGCCTACTTGCGCCCAAGTTCGCCCTGCTGCCAACGGATGTTGCCGCGCAGCAACAAGTTCGAGGATCGCAGCTTATACGAGAGATCCGAGGCCATATTGCGCATCACCCGGTAGCCGATCCGTGGGTTTCGCTCGCAGAGTGCGGCAAAATCACGCTCACGCAGCACCAACAGCACACAGGGATCGACAGCGGTAACTGTTGCCGAACGGGTAGCACCGCCCAGCAGCACCATCTCGCCGAAGCTCTGGCCACTGTAAAGCATATTAATCGTACTCGGCGTCATTCCGCCCTCAGGAGCGCGCGTATTCAACGACACGCGCACACATCCCTCGTGCAGAATATACAACTCCTCACCGTCGTCGCCTTCGTTGAACACCACCTGACTTGCGCCGACCCGTCGCACTTTGCAGATCGCCGCAACCTGCAATAGTTCCTCGTCGCTCAAGCCGCTGAAGATTTCAACGCGACGCAAATGATCGACCACATTTGCCGCCATATGAATGCTCCCTGATTATTGCCGAAAAGGAGCCATAGTATAGCACGACACAGGGCCGCCGTTGTTGTCGGCGACCCTGCGTCGTAAACTCTGTTTATTCGCAAGGGCGCTATAACACGAGTAACACCAGCGTAAGCAGACACAGCATCATGATCACGGCGCTGAGCGCCAGTGAAGCCGGTAGCTGCCGGCGCTGTCGGGTGTTCCGACGCATATACGGCGTCAGATCCACCCGCAGCAAATCGCTGTAGGCCCGCAATGAATTGCGCAGTTCCGCCCGCGGCAAGTAATCGAATTGCTCGCGCTCCAGTGCCTGCAAAAACTCCCAGCGTACACCACAACTCCGCTCGGCATCGTGCAAACTCATACCGCGCTCACGGCGCGCCTGCGCCAGTACGCCCCCCAGTCGCGGCAAACTCGCCGGCACCGATGCGTCCGGCCGTACCGGAACCAGCGGCGGTTGTCGGCGCACGGGCGGTGAGGTTGCCGGTTGACGCGGTTCCGGTTGTCGGCGCTCGGGGCGACGCCCCGAAGTTGCTACGCTCCGACGCAGCACCGCCGCAACGCGCGCCAATAACTGTGCCTCACTAAACGGCTTGCAGATATAGTCATCGGCGCCGCAGTTGAGCCCCAGCACCACATCGTCGTCGGCGCTTTTGGCCGTCAGCATGATCACCGGCACCTCCGACGTCACCCGAATCTGCCGGCAAACATCCCAGCCGCTCATCCCCGGCATCATCACATCGAGCAGCACCAGATCCGGCGGATCATACGCCAGTCGCCCCAGCGCCTCGGCGCTCTCTGCAAACTCCACCACCTCGTAGCCGTTGCCGCCCAGTTGGTAACGTAGAAGGCGTCGGATCAACGGCTCATCATCAATGACCATGATGCGGGTCGGCATACGCGCCTCCTTCAGTCCAACAATCTCATCGCCGCCCAGCGTCCTTGAACGGCATGAGTAACCAGGATTGTGTTGAGATGGTATCGCGCCGCTTCCGCCGCCGGCCCCTCTTCCGCCGCCAGAAGCACCAATCCGTCAACACATCGCCGCTGTAATACCGGCTCCGGCTGCATCGCCAACGTGGCGACAAAGCGCTCGGCCGTATCGATTCGCCCGCTCGCAACCAGAAAACCGACGGTCTCTAACCGTAATTGCAGATCTTCTTCCCCATTGGTCAAAATCAGGGCCGGCAACTCATCGCTCGGATTGAGCCGCCGCAGATCATTCAAAGCCGCCATGCGCAAAACCAGGGCTTCCTCGGTATCAGCCAGGGGCGCAACCAGGCGCGGATCGTCGGGGCAGTATTCGGCAAGCGCCCGGTATGCCCGCATCCGCAACGGCAACTGCGGCGCGACCAGCCAACTCCGCAATAACGGCAGATATTCTTCACCACACAACTGCAACAATGCCGCTACCGCTTCGACCCGCACGGCTGCTGCGGCCTGTGCATTCTGGCTGATACGCACGAATGTCGGCGCCACTGTCGCATCACCGATCGCGACGATCGCCCGGATTGCGGCCACCGCCACCTGCGCTGCGTCAATCTGGGCGTAGCGCATCAGTAAGGCCAATGACTCACGATCGCGCAACCGGCCAAGCAGTTCGACGATCGGCAACGCCAACTCGACCACAACCCGCTCGACCTGCAACAGTGTACGCAGCATGCGCACGCTGGCCGGATCAAGCTCCGCCGGTAAGCCGGCGATCGCCGCCGCCCGCAGCCGATCGGGTTCTTGTGGATCGAGTGCGATCCGCCACAATGTCGTGAATGCGCCCGGATCATCGATCATGCCACAGGCGCCAAGGGCCGCTTTCCGCTCCTGAGGTGCGACATCATCACGCTCGGCGATCTGTCGTAATGCGGGCAGCGCCCCCCGAAAACGCACGCTCCCCAGCAACTCAATCATGCGAATCTGGGTGAAGGAATCGTCCGCACCTGCCTGTAACCATTGCAACAGCAAGTCGGCGCATCCTTCACACGGGCCGAGCCGTTCCAGGGCCAGCCAACGCACCTGTTGTTCGAGCCGCCGGTCATTCAGCAGCGCCGCCAATGCGCCCGCCCCGAAAAGATCGCCCATCCGATCGATCAGATGCGCCAGCACTTCCGGTGGATGCTGCACTTGTAAGCCGCGCCGTAACAAGCCGGCGGCCTCGCGGCGCAGTTTCGGCTGCTGCCGCAACAACTCGTACAGGCCGTCGGCAGCGGCTATTGCCACTAATCCAGCCTGATGCTGCACTAACTCATCCAGGCTGCCCGGCCGGTCGGCGGGGGTTGCACCATCGGACAACATATCCATCAGCGGCGCTCGAAGCGATTCCGCCAGGTCGAGCTGCGGCCACTTATTCACCGGGGTATGCTCAAGAGCCGGCACCGCAGCACACCAGCCGGCCCGTAGCTTGTGCTTGAAATCCGGCCCCAACAACATCCCCAGACTCGCCAGCGCCGCCGGCCCACAGGAACCCAACACCCGTGCGATCGTCGCCGTCAATGTTGCATCAAGGCATGGCGTATCAAGCACCATCAACAAACCGGCCAGCACCGCCTCGCGCTGGGCCGGTTTCTCAGCTAACCGGCCCAATGCCGTAACGGCCGCAATCCGCACCAGCGCCGGTACATCGCTCGCCAATGCCGTCCGCAAGGCCGGAATTGCCGCACGCAACCCCAAACAACCAAGCTGTCGTGCCGCCGCCGCCCGCACCACCGCCGTTAGCCTCGGCAACGCCAGCAGTTGCGCCAACAACCCACCACTCGCCGGCCCGCGTTGCGCCAGTCGTTCCAATGCCCAGAGCCGCAGATCAACACTGCGACTTGCATCAAGCACCAGCCGCACCAACAGGCCCTGCGCCTCAGGTCGATCGACTCCGGCAGCAGCATCGATCAACGCCCGACCGACAATCCGATCGCCGTCCAGTTCGTGCAATGCCGTCGCGATCACCGTCAGTATCTGCTCCGAATCACCACTTTGCAGGGCCGCCAATGCCGAAGCCCGCAACTCGGGATCGCGGTCGCGCAGTGCCCGGCTAAGCAACGCCTGATCGGCAGGATTATCGGGAGGCGCCGTTGCCAACGCCAGCGCTCGCAACTCGGCCGCCGCATTTGGATCGGCCATGATCGCCTGGGCTGCCTGCCGACGCCGCAGAGATCCGCCGATACCGCCCATCAGCGCCAGGGTTCCCTCTCGCAACTCCGGCGTCAGCAAGCGCTCGCGGGCCGTAGATGAGGCAAGCACCAGCAGATAACAACGCATTGCTGTGGCCGCCGCATCAGGAGCGCCCGCCCAGTCATCGGTCAAACCAAGGCGCAGCAACTGATCGGCCGCCGCCCAGCGCAATTCAGCCGGCGCCTGGGGATGATCAACCAGCGCGCGCAACAGCAGCGCCGGCTGCGGCGCCCGATCTACCAGGGACGGTAGCCAGCCGCATGCACGATCGACATCAGCCGCCAGAATCTGCGGCAATACCGGCATCAAGACATCGATCAATTGTCGCTCAAGCGCGGGATCGGCGCCGCTGCACAACTCCGACAACAGCCGCAATCCCGGCTCGATCAGCGGGCGCTCGCGCAGGCAGGCAGCCAGAGCGCGGAACGTACTGCGATTATCGGAATCCCGCCACAACAGATCAAACACCGGTCGCGGATCGTCGAGTAAGCCGGCGGCCAATGGTGTGACCGCCGCCCGCTCATCGGGCGGCAACTCGGCCAGAAGGTCAAAATCGGCGCCGCCGGCCAGTTCACGGGCCAGGCGATAATGGCGCAACGTCGCACGCCCGATCCGCGGCCCGAACGGCCCGTTGTTTTCTTCGAGCAACGGGCGCACCAACCCATATGCCTGGGCATAAAGCGCCGCCCGCGAATCGGGCAACCCGCCGATCGGGTAAACCAGCGCCAGCAACAGCAGATCGCTCAGGCGATTACGCAGCAGCGCCAATGGACCGTCAAGCGCCGCCAGGATGGGCTGCGGATCATGATCGGGCAGCAACTGCCTGAGCCAGGCGGCGAGTTGCGCCGGATCGGGTGCATGCATGTGCAGCGGCTGCAAATCCGGCAACTCGGCACTATCGGCGAGTGCGACAACCGGTCGGGCAGCGGGCCAATTCGCCGCCAACCCCTGCAAAAACGTCATCCAGAGCGCCCGCCGGTAGGCCGGCAAGCGATCGAAATCATCGAGCAATAACACACATGGCCGGCGCCGATCGATGATACTTGTCGGCAACCCGGCCCGATGCAACGCACCACTGATCACCGCTCGCGGCGGTAGATTGGCGGCATCATCTTCGGCAAGCGCCAGATAGATCGACGGCGTATTGGGGTCTTCGCTATTGGCAAGGGTTTGCAGCAGCGCCAGCGTACGCCCGGCGGCGGGGACGCCGATCAAGGCCAGGCCGGCGGGGCCTTGTAATAAAGCGCGTGGATTGGGCAACGGCGCCAGATCAAGCGGCAACGTCGCCAATGCAGGTAGCAGGCGAAATGCCGGCTCAGTCGCAATTGCTTGGCGTAACTGATCGCGATAGCGACGTAACGCACGCGGCCCATGGAAGAACGGAAAGGTAGAAGGCATCTGCATCGTTCGCATTCCGGTGTATGCGGCGTTCACTACTTATGCTAACGATGCAAGGCCAGACCGGGCAAGCAGGCCACATTACAGTGCCGTGACACGACCCCGCTACCGGTGGTATCGGCCACGGATGCAGAACGCCACTCAGGCCCAATGGAGCGCAAAGAACCCCTTGTCAGAACGCTGGATGAAACGGTATACTATGGTGCTATTGCGACCGGCAATAGCACATACAATTTGCAAGGCACCATGGCCGATCTCTTCTCCCCGCTCGTAATCACCGGCAAAGAGTTGCCGAACCGGATTGTCATGGCGCCTGTACCCAGCGGGTACGCCAACGCCGATGGCTTCGTGCCTGATGAGCTTGTGGCCCACTATAAGCGCCTGGCTGCAGGCGGCGTCGGCTTGATTATCAGCGAGCCAATCCTGATCGCGCGCGCTGCCGACGGCCCGGCTGTAAACCACCTCGGGCTCTACCACGACGCCTTTATCCCCGGTCTCCGTCGGCTCAGCAACAGCATCCGCCCGTATCACGGACGGCTTTTACTGAGCCTGGAAGCGCCTCCCGAACTCGACCCGCTGAGCGTCAACCCGGTACTGGTATGCCGGCAATTTCTCTTCGCCGCCTGGCGCGCCCTGGCCGCCGGCGCCGACGGGATCATGCTTTCATCGGCCGACGGCGGGATCCTGCATCAACTCCTCTCGCCACTGACCAATCAGCGCGGCGATCAGTATGGCCTTGTACTGAGCGGGCGCATTCGGCTGGCGCTGGAAATCATCGACGCTATCCGCACC
>JAAUQO010000030.1 GCA_012032775.1 Oscillochloris sp.
CGGTCGGCGCGGACAAGCGGGCAAGGCGCGAGTCAAACCTTGTCGCTTTCGCGATCAACAGATCACTGCTTCCCGGCACACCACTGGAAAAAAGTAACAGTCGGAGATAATGGGTCTCAAGATTTTAATTATTTTGCTTCTGAGCCGGCAGATGATTGGATTGTTGAGCCTGACACTATCCTTTTCGCTTGGGCAGGCACAAGAGGCGTGTCTTTTGGCCCAAAAATCTGGAGTGGACCACGAGGAGTTTTAAATCAGCATATTTATTGAGCGATTGGATAGAGTTCGGGAAATCCGAAATGATGTGATGCACTTCGATCCCGACGGCCTCCCAATGGAAGAATTGGAACTCTTACGGGATTTCGTACGCTTCCTGCGTCGGCTTAAGGAACTGACGCACAAGTCGTAACGTACATTTTCAGGAGTTGCCTTCAGCGGTACAATGAGGCACGGACATAGCGCAATGCAGGTGAAAGCGAGGAAGCCGATGTCGAACGGAGAGACACAACCTACCCTCCCTCCCATGCCGTTGGAGCAGGTACTCTCTACATTGCGCACCCATCGTAGCGATCTGACCGCACGCTATCATCTGAGCGATCTGGGCGTTTTCGGTTCGTATGTGCGCGGTGAGCAAGGCCCTGAGAGTGACATTGATATTTTGGTGTCATTCACGGTGACACCGAGCATCTTCACGCTGCTCGCGCTCGAAGATGAGCTCCAGGAATTGCTTAATCACCCGGTTGATCTGGCGGTAAAGAGTGCCCTGCGGCCACACATCGGCACCCGGATTTTGCGTGAGGTGGTGGCTGTATGAGTATTCCACGCACCTACCTGGATTTCCTCAACGACATCCTCAGCGCGATCGATGATATTGAACTGTTTACTCAGGGTTTGGATGCGCCACAGTTCACACAGGATCGCAAGACGATGTACGCCGTCACTCATGCTATCGAGATCATCGGCGAGGCCGCTAAACGCATTCCCGTTGAAGTACAGTCGCGCCATCCGGCCGTACCCTGGCGCTTTATGGCTCGCATGCGTGATCGCATTATTCACGGCTACGACACGGTCGATCCGGAAATTGTCTGGCAAACCATCACCCAGGATTTGCCGCCAACACGCACACTGGTCGCTGAATCCATCGCGGCGGAACGCAGCCGAGAGAGCAATCCGTGATCCACTATCGCACCGGCGATCTGCTGCAATCCGATGCTGAAGCGCTGGTCAATGCCGTGAATTGCATCGGGGTGATGGGACGCGGGATTGCGCTCCAGTTCAAAAAAGCGTTTCCTGACAATTTCACTGCTTATGCTGCGGCCTGTACGCGCGGCGAGGTGCAGATCGGCCGCATGTTCGTCTTCACCACCAACGCCGCAACCGGGCCGAAATACGTTGTCAATTTCCCAACCAAGCAGCACTGGCGCGGTGCAAGCCGGTTGGAATATATCGATAGCGGCATGGTTGCGCTGGTTGCGGAGATTCGCCGCTATGCCCTACGCTCCATAGCCATCCCACCCCTCGGCAGCGGCTTAGGCCGCCTGGAGCAGTATCACGATTGTCCGGCGGCGATTTGATACGTTTTTAGCTGAACTCCAGACAACTGTCAATCCACAGACAAAACGGTCATATTCCAGGTCCTACGTTATCTGGATGCAGGATGGTTGATAGTTACCGGCTCAATTCAGCGTGAGCGGCGTGATGTAGATGTAGAGGATGATAGCCCACGAACAGCACTATTACGCAAAGATTCAACATCGATCCGGAAACTGCTCGTGCTCGTGCCGGCCATAGCGATATTAGGACGACTCTGGGCATTCATTCCCATACGAACCTGGAACTCCAACAGTTGGCCGCAGCAACGATCGATCGTCGGTTTAGTCCTTCTACAGAGAACAAAGACCAGTAAAGCCTTTTTAGGACTTTAGAAGGGTTGGCTTATACTATGGCTATACTTTCCGCGCCACACACCAAAACGCCCCCCACCGCAGAGGCGATGGAGGGCGTTACAACGCCTCAAGCGATGGTGCCAAGGACCGGACTTGAACCGGTGACCCTCGCATTTTCAGTGCGATGCTCTACCAACTGAGCTACCTTGGCGGATTGTTCGGAACCTAACACATTGCGAGCGCGGCTCGTTGGTGGGCGATGACGGACTCGAACCGCCGACACCCTCGGTGTAAGCGAGGTGCTCTACCAACTGAGCTAATCGCCCGAAGTTTGTGGTGCTCAGGAAGGGACTTGAACCCTTACGACCGTGGTTAGGTCACTAGGCCCTCAACCTAGCGCGTCTGCCAATTCCGCCACCTGAGCTTGTTTACAACAGGCAAAATTATACGCAACCGGAGCCGGTTTGTCAAACGCCGATCGCCTGTCGCAACGCCGGTGTCTCACGCTCCAGTTGTGCGATCAACGCCGCCCGCTCTGCGGCCGGCAGAAAGGCGGCCTCGGCCGCAGAGCGCACGCTACCGCAAAGGCTCTCGATATCGAAACCCAGGTAGCGCACAGCGTGACGATACTCGTCGCTCAGGGTTGTGGCGAAGAACGTCGGGTCATCGGAGTTGATTGTCACGATCACGCCTGCATCGCGCAACTGTGGAAGCGGGTGGCTTGCCCACGAGGCGACGGCGCCGGTATATAGGTTGCTGCTCGGGCAAACATCAAGCACAATCCTGCGTTCGCGCAACACCGCGAGCAGTTGTGGATCGGAGATGCTGCGAATGCCATGGCCGATTCTGGTTGCGCCAAGGGTATTGATCGCGCCCCAGACGCTTTCGGGGCCGACGACTTCGCCGGCGTGGGCCATCAAGCCCAACCCGGCCGCTTTCGCGGCAGCGAACACCGGGGCAAACGGCTCGGGCGGATAACCGATCTCATTGCCGCCGATCGACCACCCTACCACGCCGCAATCCATCATACTACGGGCGATCTCAAGCACCTGCCATGCCTGTTCCGGCCCATACTGGCGCCCATAATCAAGGGCCAACCGCAAGCCGATCCCCGTCTCACGGTTGGCCTGTTGAAAGCCGGCCCAGATCCCCTCGATCGCCTCACGCAGATCGACCCGCTGAATGTATTGCATCGGCGAGATCATCACCTCGGCGTAGCGAACTTCCTGATCGGCCAGATCCATCCCCAATTCGTAGGCCAGGCGCTCGAAATCCTCGCCGCGGACAATCGCCCGCGCCATGGCCATAAATACTTGCAAAAACTCGCCGAAATCACGGTAGCGGAACAATTGCGCGATCCCCGCCTCGTCATCAGCCGGCAGTTCAACTCGATTGCGGCGCGCCAATTCCAACAACGTGCGCGGCGTGATCGTGCCTTCAAGGTGCAAGTGTAATTCAACCTTGGGCATGCGTCTGATGAACTCGTCCAACTCCGCAGTCAGCACAGCCTCACTCCCTTAATCCAAATTCAGAATACAGCATTTTTCAACGGGTTCCAATGCGGCAAACCTGTCTCCCCCATTTAAACACTACTGCTTGAAACTGCACTAAGGACTCAGGATCAAAGGCCGGGCCGTTGGCCCAACCGGAGCATTGGCCAACGCACTGCATAGATCAAACCCATGGCCGGGATATCGCGCCTAGCTCAGCCCGGAATCACGCAGACGCTCGGCATTGTCGTACACAACCAGCGCATCGATGATCTTGTTCAATTCGCCGGAGAGCACGCCCGGCAGGTTCGAGAAGTTCTGACCGATCCGATGATCGGTGATGCGATCTTGCGGGAAGTTGTAGGTGCGGATCTTTTCGGCCCGCTCACCGGTGCCAACCTGCGCCAGGCGGTTTGCACCTTCCACGCGTTGGCGGCGCTCTTCCTCGCGCGCAAACAGCCTGGCTCGCAACACCACCATGGCCCGCTCACGGTTCTGAATCTGCGATCGGCCATCCTGACAGGTCACCACAATCTCTTCCGGCGTGCCGCCCTTATACACCAGTCGCACCGCCGAGTCGGTCGTGTTCACGCCCTGGCCGCCATGACCACCGCTGCGAAACACATCAACCCGAATATCGTCGTTGCGGATCTCCAGTTCGGTATCTTCGACTTTCGGCAACACCGCCACGGTAGCGGTTGAGGTATGGATACGCCCGCGCGCCTCGGTGGCCGGTACGCGCTGCACCCGATGGACGCCGCCTTCATACTTGAGCTGGCTGTAGGCGCCTTCGCCGCGCACCTCGAAGATCACCTCTTTGTAGCCGCCCGGTCCATTATCCGTCGAACTATCGACATCGACTTTCCAGCCGCGCAATTCGGCGTAGCGCAGGTACATCCGGTAAAGATCGGCGGCAAACAATGCCGCCTCGTCGCCGCCTTCACCCTGGCGGATTTCAATGATCACGTCTTTCGAGTCGTTCGGATCGCGCGGCAGCAACAGTACCTTGATCTTTTCCCCAAGTTCGGCGAGCGTCGCCCGAGCTTCATCGATCTCTTCCAGCGCAAGTTCCCGCAAATCCGCATCGGAGCCGTCGTTCAGCACCGCCTGTGCTTCGGCCAGATTATTCTGCGCCCGGCGATACTCACGATAGGCGGTAACCACCGCCTCAAGATCGCGCTGCTCGCGGGCATATTGTTGGAGTATAGTTGGATTCGTCGCTACATCGGGCTGACTCATCAATTCGCTGAGTTCCTCGTAGCGCGCTTCAACAGAAGCAAGTTTATCGAACATATGATCAACGTTCCTCTTTGTAATGGGCTAGTATTATAGCATGCCGAATCAAGCCATGAAAGAACGCAAAAACGGCACGCAACGAGTTCGTCACTCGCCCGTGCCGTTCCGTATTCTGCCTGGTTAGAAGCCTTTGGCCAGCTTCTTGCGCCGATTACGTTCGGCGCGGCGCTGCTTCTCTTTGCGCTGCTCACTCTTCGAGATGAAATTCATCTTCTCGCGATACGTTTTGGTGATACGCTCGGAGACTACGCCTTTATTGAAGCGGCGGATCAGTTGCTCGACTGTCTCGCCGTCACGTCGCTCTACTCGCATAGCTCTGCTCGATCGATGCCCTGTGTCCTGCAGTTGGGCAGCCCGAATCCGGTATCGGCGTGGGACAACGCCCCGGCCCGGCAACACGTTTCATCGATCCTCTGCTCACCCCCTCCCATGTGGATTTTGGTGCGTCCCATGCAGTACGCTTGAGTTTGCGAACAAACACCGCTGCTTAGTATAGTCGATCTGAAGCCTCGCTGCAAACCAACGCGATCGGCAATCCAGGGCTGATCCGACTGCCTGCGATAGATTGATCCTTATACAATATATTGCAGCATATCGGCCCGGCCCTCGCCATGATCGCGCTGGCTTTCGTTGTCCATTTTGGAACAACTACCTGGCGCCGGCAAAACACCCGCAAACGCATGCCCATCGGCCCGGCGCCGGTTCGGCCAAAGTACTTGAACCCTCGACTTCTGAAGTCTCAGGTATTTATCAGGTTGACGTATAAGTAAAAGGAGTTATACTGCTTCTACTCCGCCGGTCCGACGCCGATGATGTCGTCGGGCTTTCCGGCGGGATTGTTGTTTCTCAGCTTAACCCCGCCTCACGCAATGCCGCACTGATCTCCGGCCAGAAGGCACGATGATCGACGACATTTTGCGCTCGCTCAGTTCGTACTTCGACGATATGCAGCCCGTTTCCGCCTAGCCCCGCGTTCACCGCCGCCCGAAATTGCTCCCAACTCTCCGCCAGATGATAGGTTGCCCCATAGAACTGCGCCAGCGGCGCGAAATCCAGCCCATGCGGCGTGCCGAACAACTGCTCGAAGGCGTCCTGCTCAGTTGCCTGGGGCAGGAATGAGAAGATCCCGCCGCCATCGTTGTTGATCAGCACAATCGTCGCATGAAGCTGATGCAACCTGGCCGCCAATAGTCCGTTGCTGTCGTGATAAAGCGATAGATCGCCAAGCACCATCAGCAGCGGCGTCGATCCGCCCGCCGCCATCCCTAACCCCGTTGAGACCAGGCCGTCGATGCCGTTGGCGCCGCGATTGCCCGCGATTGTAAGTGCCGTTGCCGCCGGCGCATAAAGGTATCCAGATCACGTACCGGCATCGAGTTACCCACAAACAGGGTCGCCCCGGCCGGCAACATCTCCCCTAATACCGCAAACACGCCCGGCTCACTGAGCTTCGGCTGCTCGCGCACCATGCGCTCGATCACGCTGCGAGCGGTGCGCTCGGCGGTCGTCCACTCGCGCGACCAGAGGGTTTGCGGCATGGCGATCTGCCCACCGGCCCGAATCTGTTCCAACAGAGCGGTGCAGAGCGCAACCGGATCGACGCCGAGATGCAGATCGGCCAGGCTGGTCGGTTCGCGCCAGCCGGCGCCCTCGTCGATCACGATCTGGCGGGCGGGCGCATAGCGCTGCAGGAATTGCAACACCGGCTTGGAGGTCGGCATTGCGCCAAAGCGCAACACTAATTCGGGGCCATGACGAGCCACAAATCCCGGATCGCGCAGAAATGCGTCGTAGCCGCCAAGGATGAGTTTGCGGTCGTGTGGACCACGGCGCAATCCTGAGAGCGGATCGGCCAGAATCGGGAAGCCGAGTTGTGCCGCCAATGCGGTGAGCGGTTCAACCAGGGCGGGCGGACACTCGGGGCCGCAAAGGATCAGGCCGCGCCGAACCTGCCCGAGTTCGGCGGCCAGGGCTGCGATCTGGGTTGTTGTCGGCATACGCGGCCCAACCACAGCCTGCACCGGCGGTCGATCGTGCGCGGCAAACAGCGCCGCAAGCTGCGCCCGGTCGGGGATCAGCGGCTCGTGGAAGGGCAGGTTGAGATGCACCGGCCCGGCCGGCGAACCGGCGGCGGCGGCGAGACTACGAGCGGCGATGCTGCGCAGCCAATCACGGCGTTCGGAGCGCTCGTCGGGGGTGGGTAGATCGCAGAACCAGCGCGTACGCGGGCCGAAGATCCGCACCTGATCGATCGTCTGCGGCGCGCCGTTGTCGCGTAGCTCGTGCGGGCGATCGGCGGTAAGCAACAGCAGCGGCACCCGCGACAGATCGGCCTCGGCTACGGCCGGCAAGTAGTTGGCGGCGGCAGTGCCCGAGGTGCATACCAGCGCGACCGGCGCTTTGAGCGATTTTGCCATTCCCAGGGCGAAGAATCCGGCCGAACGCTCGTCGTAGTGCATCCAGATCCGGGCTTGCGGATGGCGGGCCAACGTAAGCGCGATCGGTGTATTACGTGAGCCGGGGCTAACCACAAACTGCGTTACGCCGCCACGCACCAACGCATCGATCAGCGTCCCGACCCAGGTCGTTAACGTTGTTGTGTATGTGTCCATGTCAGCATGCAGAATGCAGCATTACTCCAGTGCATTTCAATGCGGCAAAGCCGACGCCTCACGCCTCACACCCTATTCATGCCGCAAGGCGCCCAACATTGCGCGGAGTTTGATCTGTGATTCCTGGTACTCGCGGGCCGGGTCGGAGTCGGCGACGATCCCGCAGCCGGCGAAAAGCACCGCCTGATTGCCTTCGGTCAGGGCTGAGCGCAGCGCCACGGCAAATTCGCCGTCGCCCCCGGCATCAAGCCAGCCAACCGGCCCGGCGTACCAGCCGCGATCGAGTTGTTCGTGTTCGCGAATCCAATCCAAGGCCTGTTCGCGCGGTCGCCCGCCGACCGCCGGAGTTGGATGCAGCCGTTCAATCAGATCGAAGATCGTGCGCCCGGCGACGATCGTGCTGCTGATCGGCGTAAAAAGGTGTTGAACATTCCGCAGTTTCAACAAGGTCGGCGCAGCGGGTGCGTGTAGATCGGTGCAGATGTCGGCCAGATTCTCGCGGATCGTCCGCACCACGATCTCGTGTTCGGCCAGATCTTTGGCGCTGGCGAGGAGTTGCGCACCAAGTCGCGCATCTTCTTCCGGCGTCGCGCCGCGGCCGATCGAGCCGGCCAATCCGTGGGCCGAGACGGCTCCGTTCCGCAGGCTCACCAATCGTTCCGGTGACGCACCAAGAAAGGTGCGCCCGCCGCGGGCCACGGCAAACACAAAGGTGTCGGGATAATCGCGCCGCAGCGCCTCAAGCGAGGCCGGGATATCGAAGGGCCGCTCGCCTGCGCACGTACGGCGCGGGCCAGCACAACCTTTTCCATCCTGCCGGTACGCAACTCCGCCGTTGCGTCGGCGACAATCTGTTGCCAGGCATGCGGATCGCGATCGTCGCTGAGCTTCAGATGCTGCGGCCGGCCGGAAGGACGCCAGGCGCCGCCGATCAACTCCGTCAACCGGCGGGCGGCCGAGGCGGCCAGCGCGACCGAGGGCGTATCGGCGCCGACGAGGCCGTTCAAGGTCAGGCTGGTCTGGTCGCCGGATTGGGCCAGCACCAGGCGCGGCAGTTGCAACGCACCCTGGGCAAAGGCCGTCCAATCGGGGCCGGCCGCCGGCTTGGATCGAAGGCGAAACCGGCCACCGCCATCGGCCCGGCGAAACGCAACTCGGGGTCGCAATCGATCGCGGCTTCGGCGATCAACTGATCCCATGCGGCCCGCGCCGCCTCGAAGGGCCGTGCATCGCCGGCGGTAAAACTCCAGGCATCGCCTAATCCGGCAATCGCCAACTGCGCTGCGGGGACGCTCCAAAAAAAGCGATTATGGGTGGCCCCCATCGCACGGGCGAAGAGCGTGAGTGGATCGTGGGGCTTAATCTCGCTGGTGACACTTACCAGCACCGGACGGCCGAGATCGCGGGCGCGACGGCGGCAACTTCGGCTAATTCTTCCATGCGCGGCCGCTGCCGAAGCGCCGCAGTGGCGACATGCATGCCGATCATTGAATGACATTCCTTTATTAACACGAGGTACGTGGAAATGTTCTTTCTCGGATAGTGGCGAAGACTTCGCCTTCGACACTATCCAATTACAATATTATACCGCTATTTATCGACTTTGTGCGAAAATACACGAACTACGCACGGAACGGCCCACCGCGCGAACCCTTTGCAAATTACTTTCCTTTCGGCTACAATCGCAAGCCCGGAGAGCAATCCACGCGGAAGCGATTATGAGCCAATTTCTGGTTACGGTAGGCCCGCGCAGTCCCGCTGCCGGCGGGGAAATCGTACAGTCGTTGTATTTGTTGGCCGGCGCGCACCTGCAACCCGCCGAGGTCGCACAGCTGGCCGCCGAGTTACTCCACGATCCGGTCGTGCAGACGGCCGACTGGTCGGTGCTTGATTCAACCGTGCTGGCTGACGATCGATTGCCGGCAGGATGCGCGACGGCGCTGGAACTTGCCTATCGCCCCGGTGTCACCGACAACGAGGGCGAGAGTGTGCTGGAAGGCGCGCGCCGATTGGGCGTGCAAGCACTTGAGCATGCCCGCGCGGTGCGCCGCTACTGTCTTCCGGCGGGGATCGATCCGGTCGCCCGGGCCGCCGATCTGGCGATTGAGCTTGTGCAGCTTACCCTCACCTATGCGGCCGGTGCCGGCGCCGATCAACGGATTGCGCTCTACCATACCCTGCTTACGCCGCCCGGCGAAACCCGGCCCGAGATTGCCGCAGTCGCGCTGCATGCCGCCGACGATGCCGAATTGTTGCGCATCTCGCAGCAGGGGATTCTGGCCCTTGATCTGGACGAGATGCGGGCTGTGCGCGATTACTTCATCGCGCTCGGGCGCGATCCCCTGGACGGTGAGCTTGAAACGATCGCGCAGACCTGGAGCGAGCATTGCAGCCACAAGAGTTTTAAGGCCCGCGTTCGGTATGAGAACCGGGAACCAGGAACCGAAAACCTTGACGGCACTATCAATGCTCGCCTTTACCCAGCGCTACAGATGCTTCAGCAAGATGTTGAGATCAATAGTTTGATCAAAACCTTTCTGATGGTTGCAACTGAGCGGGTGCTGGCGCAAAAAGAACAGGAGCCGCCACCGGTTCTTGGTTCTCGGATCGCGGTTCTGTCGGCGTTTGTCGATAACGCCGGGATCATCGCCTTTGGTGACGATCACGAGGTGTCGTTCAAGGTCGAGACCCATAATCACCCGAGTGCGCTTGAACCGTTCGGCGGCGCGAATACCGGGGTCGGCGGCGTGATCCGCGATGTGCTTGGGGTCTCGGCGCGGCCGATCGCCAACACCAATATCCTCTGCTTCGGCATGCCGAATACGCCGCCCGAAAGCGTACAGGCGGGCGTGTTGCACCCGAACCGGGTGGCAAGCGGCGTGGTGGCCGGCGTGCGTGATTACGGCAACAAGCTCGGTATTCCAACCGTAAACGGCGCCGTGGTATTTGATCCCGGCTATACCGCCAATCCGCTGGTCTACTGCGGTACACTCGGTATCGCGCCGCGCGCGCGCATCCCCGCAATGTGGCGCCCGGCGATTATGTGGTGGTGCTGGGCGGGCGCACCGGCCGCGACGGTATTCATGGCGCAACCTTCAGCAGCATCGAACTGACCCACGAGACGGCTGTAACAGTCGGCTCGGCGGTGCAGATCGGCGATCCGATCACCGAGAAGAAAGTGCTCGATGTGCTGCTGCAAGCGCGCGACCAACGGCTTTACTCGGCGATCACCGACTGCGGCGCCGGTGGCCTTTCGTCGGCGGTGGGTGAGATGGGCGCGGAAACCGGGGTGACGGTGGAATTGGCCGAGGTGCCGCGCAAATACGCCGGCCTGCAACCCTGGGAAGTCTGGATCTCGGAGGCCCAGGAACGGATGGTGCTGGCGGTGCCGCCGCAACATCTCGACCGGTTTCTGGCACTCTGCGCAAGCGAAGATGTTGAAGCTACGCCGATCGGGCGCTTCAGCGACGACAAACACCTCAAGGTCACCAATCACGGCGCAACGCTGGTTGATCTCGCGATGGCCTTTCTGCACGACGGTCGGCCGCAACGGGTGCTTGAGGCAGTGTGGGATGCGAAAACCGGGAACCGGGAACCAGGAACCGGAGTAGTTGGTTCGCAGTTCGCGGTTCCTGATCTGCTGCTGCACTTGCTCGCCCATCCGAACATCGCCAGCAAAGAGCGCATCATCCGCACCTACGACCACGAAGTTGGTGGGGCGACGGTGGTGAAGCCGCTGGTGGGGGTGCAGATGGACGGCCCCGGTGATGCGGCGGTGTTGCGTCCACTGCCGAACCTTGCGATCGGGCTGGCGTTGGGCAATGGGATCAACCCGCGTTATGGCCGGATCGACCCGTACTGGATGGCGTTGGCCGCCGTTGATGAGGCGCTGCGCAATATTGTGGCCGTCGGCGGCGATCCGACCCGCACCGCGATCCTGGACAATTTCTGCTGGGGTGATCCGCGCCGCGCTGATCGCATGGCCGGATTGGTACGCGCTTGCGCCGGCTGTTATGATGCCGCACTGGCCTTCGGCACGCCCTTTATCTCCGGCAAGGACTCGCTCAACAACGAGTATCGCACGGTTGATGGCGAACGAGTCGCGATCCCACCGACACTGCTGATCTCGGCCCTTGCCCATGTCCCCGATGTCGCGCGCTGTGTGACAATGGATCTGAAGGCCGCCGGCAACAGCCTGTACCTCGTTGGCGTCACCCGTGCTGAGTTGCGCGGCTCGCACCTGGAGGCGCTCGGCGTCGATGTGGGCAACTCCGCGCTGCCGCAGGTCGATCTCGCTACGGCGCCGCAGGTATTCGCCACGCTGCATAGCGCAATAATGGCCGGGTTGCTCCGATCGTGCCACGATCTGAGTGAGGGCGGATTGGCGGTCGGCGCTGCGGAGATGATCATCGGCGGTGATCTGGGCCTGGATCTGGAACTGGCCACCCTGGGCGACGAACTCAGCAGCCAGGAAAAACTGTTCAGCGAATCGCCGAGCCGCTTTCTGGTGGAAGTCGCCCCCGAACAGGCTGCCGCGTTCGAGGCGCAGATGCACGGCGTGGCACTTACGCGCCTCGGCACGGTTACTACCACGCCGGAGTTGCTGATACGCGACGGCAAACGCGCATTGCTGCGCCTGTCCGGCGATCAACTACGACAAGCCTGGAAATCGGGCCTTGATGGGCTGGAGATCTGATCGGTCGCGCGGCGGGCGATACAGTGGTGATCGGCGGGCGACACGGTGGTCGGCCCACATAATGAAACCCTACGGAACGGATATGGCAAACCTACAACCTCTACCTGATCCCGAAACCTTCGCCGAGGAGATGGAGGCTCGGTTGCGTGCGGCTGAAGGAATCACCGTCCATCAGCGCGACGGGCTTACACTGCGATTAAAGGTTGGGGGAACGGAACTACAGGTAAACCTGGAGAACTTTTTCCGGGCCTATAGCCAGCAACCGGCAGCGATCGACCTTGTTGCCGAGACATTGCTTAACTCGCTGCGCAGCTACGACGGCAGCCGCACAGCCACCAGTTTCGCAAGTCTGCGCGAGCGGGTCTTTCCGATGCTGAAACCAATCGCCTTTCTGGCCAGCATCCGCGACCGCGGCCTGCCGATGGTGGTGTACCGGCCGTTTCTGGCGGATCTGATCATCACCTACGTCATCGATGAACCAACCAGTGTGTCGTATATCAATGAAGATCACCTGGAGCGCTGGCAGATCAGCGAGGTTGATCTGCGCGAACAGGCGATCACGAATCTGAAGCTGCGTACCGATGAACGCGGCAACTATACGGTGGCCGGCGAAGGCGCGCAGCGCCTGGTGGTTTTCAATACGCAGGACGGTTTCGATGCAACGCGCCTGTTGGTGACCTCGATGCTGGCCGAGTTGCAAGTGCAGTTTCCCGGCACCATGGTGATCGGCGTGCCGAACCGCGATTTTCTGGTTGCCTTCAGCGATGCCGATGAAACAATTGCATCAAGTGTCGCCGCCCAGATTCAGCGTGACGCCGCCGAACGTGAGCATGGGTTGACGGATCAGTTGTTTCAACTGATCCAGGGCGAAGTCCGATTGTACGAGTGGGAATAGGCTTCACGCATCAGGCATCATGCTTTAGAAAGAGCCGTATGGAGTTTGCTGCTATCTTGCTGACGTTGCTGGTGTACGGTGCGGCCGGATATATCTGGTGGTTGTTCCGAACGCCGATCTTTCTGATCGCGATCCTGGCCGGTCATCTGAGTGCACTGGCATCGCCGCTCTGGCGCTTGCTCTATGGGCTGAATTATAGCGCCGGCCTGAATACGATTCAGGCCGTGCTCGGTCAACCGATCCCCTTCAGCTTGATCGTGGCGGCCGGTTGGTTCTACCCCTTACCCGCGTTGGTCGTACTCTATTTGTACCTGACGCGCTGGTGGTTTCCCGGCTATCTTACCGGCATGCTCACCTATGCGATCTTTCTGCTCTACCACCTGCTGATCGAGTCGCTCGGCTTGCGCAACAGTCTCTGGAGCTATGAGATCGCCGGGCTACCGTTGGGCCTGAGTCGTCCGTTGCTCACCGCGATTATGTCGGGCTTGATTTCGTACGGCTTGCTCTATCTGGTGATCAACACCTATCGCTCAAGCTGGCTGACAATGACGCTCACGGTATTGCCGGCGGCGCTTTTGCTGAGTCTGCTTGTCCATGGATTGCTTGGTGCGCCGATCTGGGCGACATTGATCCTCGGCGGGGCCGGATGGGCGCTGGCGCTCGGTACGATCTGCGCGCTGGGATTACTGGCCTGGGGCGTTCATATTGTCACACTCGGACTGGCACGCAGCAATGGCTGAGACGCGGCTCACCCCGGAATTGTTGATCACGGCCTATCGCCGCGGGATCTTCCCCATGGCCGATGATGACGGCCAGATTGGCTTCTACGAGCCGACAATTCGGGCGATCATCCCCCTTGACAATCGCTTTCATGTGTCGCGCCGGCTTGCCCGCACAGTCCGCTCGGGCTATTTTGAAGTGCGCGTTGATTCCGCTTTTACGGCAGTGATGGAATCCTGCGCCGAGATCACGTCGGATCGGCCAAGCACCTGGATCTCCGATGAGTTGGTGCATGCCTATAGTGCGTTGCATCGCAGGGGTGTGGCCCACAGTGTTGAGTGTTGGCGCGAGGGCCGGTTGGTGGGCGGGTTGTACGGCGTGGCGATCAACGGCCTTTTTGCCGGCGAGAGTATGTTCCACCACGAACGCGATGCGAGCAAAGTCGCCCTGGTGTATCTGGTGGAACGGCTGCGCCGGGGCGGCTTCACGCTGCTCGATACGCAGTATATCGTCGGCGACCATATGCGCCAGTTCGGCACGATTGAGATTTCACGCGCCGAATATCACCGCCTGTTGCGGGCGGCGTTGGCAGTGAATGCGACGTTTCACCCGGAGATGCCTGAGGTGTAAGGCCTGAAGCCGAGGGCGCTGTTACGCGTCTCGGGCGCCACAGATTGGGCGATCCAGCAGGATCAGCGGCGCTAAAACACCTCAGGCGATCGTCGTCCTTTACGCATTTGCGGCGCGTTTGCGGCGGATGAATTCAACCACGCGCGGATCGATCTTGTTCTGATCAAGGCCGATCAGGCGCACTTCCAGGTTCTCGACACCGCCATAGGTTTCCAGCGCCGTGCGGGTCAACTCCTCGAAGCGACCATCGGTGCGCCCGCCGTAGTAACCTGCTTCAACCAGAAACGCCTGGATCTCACTGGTCAACTCGGGGGTAAGCGGAATCAATGTCGCCGGGTCGGGGCTGGTGAGGTAGAAGCGGTGCAATCTGAGCAGGCGAGTTACCTCATCGAGCGGTTCTCCGTGATCATCGACGCGCAGATCGATATAGCGATCATGGGTGCCGCCATACGATCCACCGGCGCGGGCGACATACAAGGCCGCCGATTGGCGTCCCCGCCGATCCCCGCCGGCAACTTCGGCTGCCTGCAGGGCACTGAGTAAGCGCTCGGCCAACTCACCGGCGCTGCCCTCAAATGCCTCGGCCATCGCCGTGATCACGCGCTCGCCGACCAGAATGTTACCCTGAACCGCATAGCCGATCCCGACCCGATGACCGGCCCAATGCATACACTCGCTGCCGGTATGAACCGCGACAGTACCGGCACGATCGACCAGCGCCACTTGTCGCTGGGCCACCGCCGGATCTTCAAGCAGCAACCGTTCCAACGCCTCGCCGGCCGTCAGACCACCGGCCATTAGTTCCAGCCCAGCGGGACCAAAACGGACATTGGCATGGGCCTGGGTTGCCACGGCACCGACGCCGGCACGAGCCCACGGTACCACGGCGCCAACGGCAAAAAACTTCGATTGAACAGCGACCCCGAGGTCGCCACTGGCCGGATCGCGAGCGACAATTGAGTACGTAGCAACAATCGACATATGCTGCTCCCTGACTACGGGCATGGGCGGTCAATCGTTGCCAGTATACAACTGTTTGGGCGTAGTTTGCCCGAAGCGAGCAAGCCACACCCAAACACAGGGTTAGCGCTGTTTCGAATTAGACATACCCCAGTGCGCGCATGGCGTCGTGGGTGCTGCGATGCACACGACTCTGGCCCAGATCGCGCAGGAAATCCGACTTACTCAGGCGATCCATCACCGGCCCCTTGATCTCGCTCAGATGCAGTTCGACGCCGCTGTCGCGCAGTTCATGGTGCAGATGCTCCAGGGTATGCAGGGCACTTGAGTCGATGAAATTGATCGCCGAACCGATCAGCACCACATGGCGCAACTCCGGCCGCTCGGCCACAATCCGCAGCAGCGCATCCTCCAGGTAGCGCGTGTTGGCGAAGTACAGGCTCTCATCAATCCGCACCGCCACCACCTCCGGCCAGGTTTGCACTTTGTGGCGCAAAATGTTGCGATAGGTCTCGCCTTCCAGATGACCAACCACGGCGATATGCGGGCGGCTGGTACGCCAGAGGTAGAGCAGCAGCGAGACGCCGACGCCGACAAAAATTCCATTCTCGATGCCCAGCACCAGCACTGCAACAAAGGTGATCAGCCAGGTGGCGGCATCGCCGCGATTGGTACGCATAATCTGCAACGGCTCGCGCAGATCGACCAGACTGAAGACCGCCACAAGCACAGTTGCCGCCAGCACCGCCTGCGGCAAAAAGGTAAAAAGCGGCGTGAAGAAGAGCAGGATCAGGGCGATCGCGGCGGCGGTGATCAACGAGGCGAGGCCGGTAATTGCGCCGGCCTGCGCATTCACCACCGAGCGTGAGAAGCCGCCGGTAACCGGGTAGCCGCCGAAGAAGCCGGCCGTCACATTCGCCGCACCAAGGGCAATCAGTTCCTGATCGGGATCGATCACCTGGCGGCGCTTGCTGGCCAACGAACGGGCAACGGCAATCGACTCAACCACGCTCACCAGCACAATCGCCAATGCACCGGGCGCAAGGGCTTCCATGTCGGCGAAACGTGCCGCAGGAAGCTGCGGCAGTGCGATCCCGGCCGGGATTGCGCCGACGATCGCAACTCCGGCGCTCAGATCGAGCCGGGCCAGCCAGACCACCAGAATCCCGCCGATCACGGCGATCAGCGGCGCACCACTGACAATTAATGTTACCGCCAGCGCCGGCAGGCCGGCCTTACGCAGGAGCGGCCGCAATCCGTGGCGGAAAAACAGCAACAAACC
Organism: Oscillochloris sp.; assembly: GCA_012032775.1. Lineage (GTDB taxonomy): Bacteria > Chloroflexota > Chloroflexia > Chloroflexales > Chloroflexaceae > JAAUQO01. Next base: position 16,468 of record JAAUQO010000030.1, read on the forward strand.
AACCGTCGCCAAGCCGATTGTAAGGGTTGCAGCGTTCGCCTGAGGTAACCTGGTGAAGGCCAGCGCCAGTGTTTCAAAGATCGTCTCGCCGCCGAGCGACACTCCAAGCAGATATTTCAACTGGCCGACCGCGATAATCAGCGCCGAAGCACTGGTAAACGCGGCGAGCACCGGGTGCGAGATGAAGTTCAAAACCACGCCGAGCCGCGCCACGCCAAGCACCAACTTCAGCGCGCCGACCATCAGCGCCAGCAGCAGAGCTAATTCCAGATAGCGCGGGCTGCCGGCTGCGGCCAATGGACTCACCGCCGTGAAAACCAGCAGCGAAGTGATTGCCACCGGGCCAACCGAGAGTTGGCCGGAGGTGCCGAGCAGCGCATAGATCGCCAGCGGCACCACGGAAGCATACAAACCAACCTGGGGCGGCAGGCCGGCCAACTGGGCGTAGGCCATGCTCTGCGGGATCAGCATGATCGCCGTGACAATGCCGGCCACCAGATCACTCGGCAGATCGGCACGCCGATACTGCGCAAGCCAGTTAAGAAATGGAAGATAACGCCGCAAACCATGTGCTGGAGTGCGACGAGCGGCGGCACGGACGGTGCTCGTCGCAGCCATAAGGAACCTCCGCTGCTTTATGGACGGAGATGTTTTCGACTACGCCGAAACCATCTCCGTCCACAAAGACATAACCTACCCGGCGGGCTGCCCGGCAGCCCGATCCAGATAATCATCGGCGCAGAACTCAAACGTCTCCAGGGCATCGGCCTCATAACCGGCGGCCCGTAACTCGGCCTCGGCCTGCGCGCGACTCCAGCCATGGTGTTCGGTACGATACAGCAGCCAGATCAAGCCGACCCGCGTAGCGCTGCGGCAGTGAAACACTAACTTGCCGGTATCGGGATTTTCGACAATTGCGGCAAATGCCGCCAGATGCTCCGGCTCCAACAAGTAGGCCGGCCAGGGCGCGTGAATATAGCGCAGCCCGGCGGCCTCGGCATTGCGCGCCTGCTCGGCGGCGCGTTCGGGATCGCTGCGAATATTCAGCACCGTGACATAGTCGTCGGCAGCGAAGCGGGCCCAATCTTCAGGGGCCGGTTGCGCCGCCAGCAACACATTCGCCGTAACGGCATAGCTGGGCAAACCGGCCTGTTCGGCCTGCGCATGCAGCGCGCCGCACGGGGGATGATCGTTGTTCACGTTTTAGCCTTTCCGCGTCGGATAACCGGCCCGCTGCCAGGCGATCATGCCGCCGGTCAGGTTCAGGGGCTGATTGAAGCCCTGGCGGGTAAGTTGTTCGCAAGCGACGCTGCTGCGATTGCCTGACCGACAGACACAAACGATCGTCGTGTCTTTGGGCAATTCCTTCAGGCGCATCGACAGCATCGGCAACGGCAGCAGGCGCGAACCGGCGATATGGCCGTCGTAGTTGTACTCTTCCGACGAGCGAACATCGAGCAGGAAGAGTTTCTCAGCGCCATCAATGCGGCGCTTCAGTTCATGCACATCGATCGCGGACGGCCCGGACTCGGCGCGGTTACGAAAGAGATTCTGGAACATCGGAGTTATCCTTATGTTCGCTGATGCGGCAAAGCCACACCAGCGAACCGCTCGGCTTAAATAAACAGCGTCACTTTGGAGCGCGCCGCATCACCGAGAAACGTGGCGACACCGCCGGTCTCCAGGCCGTCGATCAACTCTTCATCGCGGATACCGAGCAGCTCGCGCGACATATCGCAGACCACCATGCGTACACCAAGCTCCTGGGCCATCTCGAACAACTCTTCCGGCGACGAGACTTCGTGTTTGCGCATTAGCCCGCGCATGATCTGGGCGCCGGCGCCGAAGAAATTCATCTGCGACAGGCCGGTCTCGCCGAGTTTGCCCGGCAGCATCGCGGTAAATCCCTGCTCCAGCAAGTCCTTGCCGGTGAAGGTTTTTTGCTTCTTGACGGCGCTGATGCCCCAGAAGGTGAAGAAGATACTGGTTTCCAGGCCCATCGAGGCGGCGCCGGTGGCGATAATCAGGGCGGCGATAGCCTTGTCGAGGTCGCCGGAGAAGACGACCATGGCCAGGCGATCTTCGATCGTCTGATTCGGGTGTTGCTCCATCTCGGCCACGCGGGCCTCCAGTGCGGCGATGCGGTCGAGCAGAGCAGTGGTATCAAGGGTTTCGTTCGTAGTGAGCATCATTTTGTGTGTTGTCTGTTGGGGGCGAAGCATTGTGCTATGCGCAATGCTTCGCCCTTACGGATGTCGTCGAGGTATATCCTACGCGCTGCGGCGCAGGTAGTGGATGTACAGTTCCTTGCCGTCGCCGTTGCTGGTCTGCTGGCCGAGCAGTTCGACGTTGCGGGCGGTCTTCGCCCAGCCCTGGAAGTCGGCGACCGAGCCGCGATCGGTGGCGATGACCTTGAGTACCTGGCCGACGCCGAGTTCACCGATCGCCTTGCGGCTCTTTACGAGGGGCATGGGGCACTTCGCACCGCTAACGTCGAGGGTCTGATCGTATGTGATGTCCATGATGTACTATCTCCTATCTGGGGGGCGAAGCAGTGCTGCGCACATGCGTCGCCCTTATGCTGTCGATGGTCGGTACTCCGGCGATATCGTCACTATTCCTGCGACAGAGCGCAGATGTTCTTGCCAAGTTCGAGTTCGTCGGCTTGCTCGGGTGTGGGGTCGCTGATGCCGATATTCACGCGCTTGATCTCGACGTACTGCGGCGGAAAGTGCGGCAGGTTACCGAGCACGAAACTGGTAAACTCTTCCAGGCTGCGCCGGGCGATCGCTCGTTGTCGCGCTGGACATTGGCCCAACTTGCCAGGAACATCCCGTTCTCGCCGCCCTCGTCCAGGGTGCTGAAGTGCGAGGGCATAATCATCGTCGCGTCGGTCAGGTGGCGCGGCAGCCGCTCGTACATGCTCTCGTAGAGCACCGGCGTCCAGGCTTCGCCACGCCCACCCAGGTCGGGACGGCCGAACGAGCGCAGGAAAATGCCGTCGCCGGTGAACAGGTAGCGCCCGCCGTCCGGCTCCTCCAGCAAATAGTTGACCTGGCCGAGGGTGTGGCCGGGATACCAGATTGTTTTGATGGTGGTGCGGCCGAGGCTGATCTGGACGCTCTCGTCGATATGGGTGTAGGCGATCCGCGCCGGCAGCATATCGATCGGGTGGATGGCGTCGTAGGCATGCACGTAGTAGGTTGCACCGCTCGCCGCCGCCAATGCCGGGCCGCCGCTGATATGATCGGCGTGGACGTGGGTGTCGAGCAGGGCGGTAAAGCGTGCGCCGGCAGCTTCCACCAGTGCCTGGTAGTGCGCGATGTGGCGCAGCGGGTCGATCACCGCCGCCGCTCCGTCGCTGATCACGACAAAGCTGACATCGCCGCGAGCCGGACGGGCGACCTGGATGATCTTGCCGGCCGGGAACTCGGCCACGGTACGCAGATCGTAATAATCGCCCCAACTGACGATCCCGCCCTCCAGGTAACTGGCCGTGATACCGTGCTGGCCCAGCAGGCCGGCGACATATTGCGAAGAGCCTTCCTTGGCGCAAACCACCAGCACCTCGCGGTCGGCGGGAATACGGGCGATCGCGGCTTCCTCATCTTCGAGAAAATCGTAGTAAGGCAGATTGATACCGGCCAGATTGCTGCGGCCTTCAACCCGCCAGCGAGCATAATCTTGCTCGTTGCGCACGTCGAGAATAAACAGATTTGATTGATGCAACAGGCGCTCGTACAATTCGCCGGCGCTCAGGACCGGGGCTTCGATGGCGATCTCACTGGTCATATCGGCTCTCCATAATGGCATCGTTCTTGTAACTTCCGAGGTGTAGGATAGCCGGAAGTTGTAAGTGATTAACAAGAGGTTTGTAAGGGTTCGGTAAGGATACATTGTGCTGTGTAGCCGACTTCGCTGCCCACCCGGCACAAATCAACCCAACTCATTGACGGAGGGCAATCTTCCTGGTACGTTGTGAATGAGTATTTATACACATAGTCCAGCGGGGGCTAGGTGTAAGATGCAGATAAGCTAGAGGAGCACGTCAGTATGTCCACACAGACGAAGACCAATTCGACGCCGGATCTCGGGTTGAGTGCGGATAACGTTGAAGGTGTGGTGACGATCCTGAAGCGGTTGCTGGCCGATGAGCAGGTGCTATACAATCGCCTGCGTAACTACCACTGGAATGTGGTCGGCATGGAGTTCGGCCCACTCCACGCGTTGTTCCAGGTGCAATATGAGGGATTGACCACCGACATCGACGATATTGCGGAGCGGATTCGCCAACTCGGCGCCGTGGTACCCGGTACGATGAGCGAGTATCTTCAGGCCGCCAGCCTGAGCGAGAATCCCGGCGTGTACCCTGATGCGCCGACAATGGTGAAGAATCTGACGAATGACCACGAGGCGATTATTCGCAACCTGCGCACGGATCTGCGCGCCGCCGACGAGCAGTACGACGATATGGGCACCAGTGATTTCCTCACCGGACTGATGGAGAAGCACGAGAAGTCGGCCTGGTTGCTGCGCGCTCACATCGAGCAGCGCTAGGCAGAGTGTAAGATACAAAACACAGCGCAGCCCTTTGTCGTAAGGACAAAGGGCTGCGCTGTATCTGTTTGGTCGATGATCCTTCAGCGTTTCGCCGGTAGCACCATTACGTCGAGTACCTCGCGTTGCCCAAAATGCCTGACACAATATCACGTACAATCTTCTCGATCAGAGATGGCAACGCCTGAAGAATTCCCTTGCGACGAGAAGGAGTCCATGGATGTTCGAATCGCTATACCGTCAATTGCTGCTGGGCGTGGCCGATTTCGCCCCCATGGCGGCCTTTATGAAGCGGCAGGGCTTCAAATTAGGAGTGGGGCGCTTTATCGCCGGTGAAGATCTCGATTCGGCGCTGACGGCTATTCATACGCTGGAGCAACAGAATTTTCGCGGCATCCTGGATTTGTTGGGCGAGTTCGTCGCGAGCGAGGCCGGCGCCAACGCAATGACCGCCGAGATTCTCGCTACGCTCGATCGGCTGGAACACGAACCGCTCGATAAGTATATGAGCGTCAAGCCGACCCAACTCGGCCTGGGAGTTAGCCTGGATTTGGCATTGCACAACGCCCACAAGGTGCTCGCTCGGGCGCGCGCGATCGGCGCACATATCTGTCTGGATATGGAGAGCGCCGAATATGTGGACGGCACTCTGGCGCTGTATCGTGGGTTATATACGGCGGGATTTGGAAACCTTTCCACGGTGTTACAAAGCTATCTCTACCGCAGCATGGATGATCTCAAAGTGCTGACGGCGCTTAACCCGGCACTGACGATCCGGATCGTCAAGGGCGCCTACCGCGAAAGCCCGAAGGTCGCATACCCGAAGAAAGAAGATGTAGATGCGAACTACCGGGCTATGTTTCGCTACGCCTTCGCCCATGGGGCATGTGCGAATATCGCCAGCCACGACGACGGAATCATCAACGATGTCGAGAGTTACCTGGCGACCCAGAAGGTCGATCCGGCCCGGGTTGAGTTCCAGTTGCTCTACGGAGTACGGCTCAGTTTGCAGAAAGCACTGCGCGATCGTGGTCACCGGGTACGAATTTATGTGCCCTACGGCCACGACTGGTACGGGTATTTCACCCGCCGGCTGGCGGAAAGGCCGGCAAACCTGATGTTTGTGCTACGCGGATTATTCCGTTGATGGTATCCTGTGTACAATCATCCAGCTCAGTGAGGAACCCGGCGATGGCAAAGCTCAAACTCGATTTGCACGACATCTACAATCGTGGTGGACAGATCGATGCCGAGTTGAATCGGATCATACGTGAAGCCGTCGATCGCCGGATCGCCCTGGTCGAGATCATCCCCGGTAAGGGCAGCGGCCAACTGAAAAAGCGCGTCTTACGCTTTCTCGATCAGGGCCATATCAAGGCGCTCTACCATCGGATTGAGAAGGATGACCGCAATTTTGGACGGATTTTCGTGCATTTTCGCCATTGATGAGACTACAGAAGACAGAGGCCGTAAATTGCCCATCGCAAGGCATGGCGGTCGTTCTGCATTCTGCATGTGCAGTAGGAGGCCTTGATGACTGACACACCCATCGCGCCGAATACACGGACCGAATGGCAGGCCTTGCAGGATCATTTCACTGAGATCGAGTCGTTGCATCTGCGTGAACTGTTCGCCCAGGACACCGCGCGTGGCGAACGCCTCACCGCTGAGGGCGCCGGGTTGTTCCTCGACTATTCCAAGCATCGCCTGACCGACGAGACAATCGACCTGTTGATCAAACTGGCCCATGCCTGCGGTTTGCCGGCGGCGATCGAGGCAATGTTCGCGGGTGCGAAGATCAACCGCACCGAGAACCGGGCAGTATTGCATGTGGCGCTGCGAGCGCCGCGCGACGCCGAGATTTTGGTCGATGGGTACAATGTGGTTCCCGATGTGCATGCAGTACTCGACCGCATGAGCGACTTCGCCGCACAGGTTCGCTCGGGCGCCTGGCGCGGCCATACCGGCAAACCGATTCGCACTGTTGTGAATATCGGTATCGGCGGCTCGGATCTCGGCCCGGTGATGGCCTACGAGGCGCTGCGCCATTATTCACAACGCGGTATCGCCTGCCGCTTCGTGAGCAATGTCGATGGGACGGATTTCGCCGAGGCGGTTCACGATCTCGACCCGGCGGAGACGCTGTTTATCGTCGCATCGAAGACCTTCACAACCCTGGAGACAATGACGAATGCCCGCAGTGCGCGGGCATGGCTGCTGGAGCAACTCGCTGATGAGGCGGCGGTGGCAAAACACTTTGTTGCGGTGAGTACGAACGCCGCCGAGGTGACCAAGTTCGGCATCGATACGGCGAACATGTTCGGCTTCTGGGATTGGGTCGGCGGGCGCTACTCGATGGACAGCGCGATCGGCCTCTCAACCATGATCGCAATCGGGCCTGAGGGTTTTCGCGAGCTGCTGGCCGGATTCCACGCCATGGACGAGCATTTCCGCAACACACCCTTCGAGCGCAATCTACCGGTACTGATGGGCTTGCTCGCAGTCTGGTACACGAATTTCTTCAACGCCCAGACGATCGCGGTTCTGCCGTACGATCAGTATCTCAAGCGCTTCCCGGCGTATTTGCAGCAACTTACCATGGAGAGCAACGGCAAGCGGGTACGGCTGGACGGCAGCGAGGTTGACTATGAGACCGGCGCGATCTATTGGGGCGAACCGGGAACAAACGGCCAGCACTCGTTCTACCAGTTGTTACACCAGGGCACGAAACTTGTACCCTGTGATTTTATCGGGTTCTTGCACTCGCTCAACCCGATCGGCACCCACCACGATCTGTTGATGGCGAATCTGTTCGCCCAGGGCGAGGCGATGGCCTTTGGTAAGCCGGCCGAACAGGTTGCGGCAGAGGGCGTTGCGGCGGAATTGATCAGTCACCGCAGCTTCCCCGGCAACCGGCCGAGCAGCACCATCCTGGCCGATCGGCTTACTCCGGCGGTATTGGGGGCATTGGTGGCGCTCTATGAGCATAGCGTGTACACACAGGGCGTGATCTGGGGTCTGAATCCGTTCGATCAGTGGGGTGTGGAGCTGGGCAAGGTACTGGCAGGCAAGATTGTGCCGGAACTGACGGCAAGCGAGGCGCCGGCACTGGCCCACGATAGCTCGACAAATGCGCTTATCCGGCGCTACCGCCAGGCCCGCAACTGAGGGGAATGCGAAAGGCAAAATGCAAAATGCAAGGGCCGGTTAGCGCGCCTTTCGCATTTTGCATTTTGAATTGGACTTATGGCTCACTGGACCTTTTTAACCAACCATGCCCAGGTATTCTTGTGTGTCGCCCGGGCCAGTCGCATCAGCGCGCGCGCCATTGCCGGACAAGTCGGCATCACCGAGCGTGCCGTGCAGCGCATTCTGCACGATCTGGAGGAAGAAGGCTACCTGAGCCATATTCGCGAGGGGCGCCACAATCACTACCAGATCCACGCCGAACTTCCGATGCGCCACCCGGCGCAAGGCGGAATTCCGGTACGCGAGTTGTTGGAACTGCTCGATATTGAACGTACGCCAATCCGCAGTGTACAGCGGGATGAAGCCGGCTGAACGACCGATCACCTTCGCAAGCGTAGAAAGATCACCGCGCGATCACGCCAGAACAGCATGACGCGTACCAGAAAATACAGCGCCCGATAAAGCGCACTGCGGCGAACGAAATCGTAATCGACCAGAATCGCCCTTCCAGTTGCCCCCCCCGTCCAAAGCAGATTGTGTGATTGGAGCAAGGTGCGCTCTACCAGAAAACTCCACATCCGTTCGGGCAGTTGGCGCCAGGAGCGTTGACGATGCCGATCAACTCCACCGGTGCTGGTGCGTCCATACAGATCGGGCATTTCGCCGTGGCGCGCATAGTGTCGTAAGGCCCGCCGGATCACCCGATCCAGTTCCACAGAAAGTGCGTGGCGCTCAGCCGGGCTGAGTTTTTCATACTCAAGGCTGTAGAGCGGCTGCGCCTGTACCAGCGGCTGGATTGCCAGCACCTGGACTTTGCCGTTACTATCGCGGGCCAGCAGGTAGTAACTCGGAATGCTGTGGCGCTCGCCAAGGCATGCAGCATAACGCTCGGCGGCGGCGCGCATCTCCTGAGCGTGGGCCAGTGCAACCGCCCAATCCCCGCCCAACTCTTCCTTAACCTTCACCACAAACCGGCCATCATCGCTGCGATAGACTTCGGTTTCATTGCCGCCGGCTAGTCGTTGCAATTTGTGGTCATAATCGATTGGTGCAAAGACGGTATCGGTGTATATCGTCATAGTTCTGTTCGAAAATACAGGATACAGGATACAGGATACAGAATACAGGATGACGGAGTTTCTTGCACATTCCGGGTGTTTGAAGAGTGAGACGAGCGGCGGGGAATGATTGTTGCGGGTTGGGGCGAAAATGTGGAGCGCCGGGAAGAGCCGCAATATGTTGCAGATCTTCCCGGCGTTGGGGTTAGTTTACCGGCGCCACGGGAAAGTACAGGCGGTGCGCGGCGTCTTCAGGAGTCATCCGGACGGTAATGGTTTGTTGCGGTCGCTGCGGATCATTACTGACAATCCGCAATGTTGCACTAACCGGTGAACCGTCGGTTGCCGGCGTCCAACGCAGTTGCACCTTCGGTGCGGCGGTTGCGGCCGGCGCGATCGTGCCGCTCGGCGCAGCGACCTCAAGCCAGAGCGACGGGTCGGCCTGTGGGCGCAACTCGATACGTAAGCCGTCGCTTAAACCAAGATCGTTGCGGCAAGCGATTCCCTGAGCATTGCGATTACTGGCCTGAACGCCATACGAAACAAAATCGCTCTCCTGAATATCCGCCACCGCGTCGTAGTTAAAGCGGATTCGCCCGTTTGGTTGCAGGAGCGCCTGGAAACTCACCTTGCGATCATTATCGCTGTAGAACGGCACATCCTGCCAGGTAACCAGCAGTCCTTCGCTGATGCGGGCGTAGCTCACCGTACCGCCCCTGGCGGGGTTGAGATCGGCCCGCAGCGGGACGATCGCCGGGCCGGGTGTCTCGGTGATCGGCAGGCATGTCTCAGCAAAGTTCGAACCCTGAACCGGTAGCGACTTCAGGCTGATAAATCCATTCGCAGCAACCTGCAAGCTCGTGTATACGCCGTCGAAGTAGGGAAAGGCAAAGCCAATATCGATCGGATCGCTGACCGTATCATCCAATAGGGCCACAGTGGTTGCGTTGGCCGGCGGCGTAATCCAGGTCGTTTCCGGGCCGTCGGCCATATCACTGCGCCAGACCCCAAACGGTTCGTTCGTCAGGCTCAGGGTGTAACTTAGGGCTTGTGTTCCACTATTGCTGAGCTGCAACGGCAGATCAACTGTTTCGCCGAATCCGACATTCGCGGCATACGGCCCAGGTTCAGCATCCAGACGCGGACGATCGGCTTCAAGGCTAAAATCGAGCGTGGCACTCATTCCAACCGAGAGGGTCAGTCCGGCGCTTTGCGGCGCATAGTCAAACGCACGGGCGGTAAGGGTATACACCTGTGTGGCAGCCGGCAGTGTCAACGAATAACGCCCGAGACTATCGGTGGTTACTTCGGCGCCACCGGCAACGTGAACGCGCGCAGCAAGGGGTTCACCGCTGTCGAGGCTACTGACCACACCGCTTACGGTGGCATGATCCGGGTTGACCGGCACGCGAAGCGTCACCGGAATCAGCAACGGCGCTTCCGTCAGGTCGCTCCCATGCACCAGCACGCGGGCCTGATAGATCCCGGGGGCGGGTACCTTGCCCGCATCAAGGGTCAGTTGGATGATCTCACTACCGCCGGAGGCAAGGCTAACCATCGGGCTACCGTCGATCTGCAACCAGGGTACATCGACGCTAACGGCAGCAACCGAGGCGTAGGCATTGAGACGCCCGTGACCATACAGATTATTCGGCGCAGCACCGGGCGCACAATCAAGATACTCCGAACCTTCATAGCGACTGTCACTCGTCACCGGCATTGCATTCTCGGTCAGCGCGGCATAGGTTGCGTCAAAATTACCGATCAAGCCCGGATTGGCCGACCAGAGCAATGCCGCCACGCCAACCACATGCGGTGTTGCCATTGATGTGCCGGAAAGCGTACTATAGCTCGCGGTGCCGAAACTCACCGTTGACAGCACATTACTGCCCGGAGCCGTCAGATCGGGTTTCAGCCGGCCATCGACGGTTGGGCCTTTGCTGCTGAAACTCGAAAGCCTATCTTGACTATCAACCGAGCCGACCCCGACAACATCGCTATAATCGCCCGGTGATTGAATACTTGAGCAGCCGATCGTGGCGCCGGTATTGCCTGCGGCAAACACGGGGAACATCCCGGCGGCGCGCCAGGCGGCGGTATAGCCGGCATACCAATCATTGTCGCCGCTGCCCGACGACCAGGAATTGTTGATGATCTGCGGGCGCAGATCGGGGCGGGGGCTATTGCCGCTCAGATCGGTCGGCGCAAGCATCCACTGCGCGGCGCGAATCAGATCGGACTCCGAACAACTCGTAACCCCACAACCGCGCGCGGCGATCCAACGGGCGCCGGGCGCAACACCAACCGCCGGTGCTGCCGGGCTGCTCGTGCCTGCGGCAACGATCGTGCCCATGGTGTGGGTGCCGTGATTGCCCGAATCAACCGGTTCCGGCGAGTTTGCGTAGGCGTCGAACCAGTTATAGTGATGTTCAAAGCTGCCGTCGCCGCGATTGCCGCGATACTGGCCGATCAAGGCCGGATGGCTGTAACTCACTCCGCTGTCGATGCTGCCCACGACGATCCCCTCGCCGCGGACGCCGAAGCGATTCCAGACCTGATCAGCCTCGATACGGCTGATATTCCAGCAGACATTCGCGCTATCGGCATCACAGGCCGCAACTTGATCGAGTGGAAAATCATCTACCGGCGGTGTTTCAAGCGGAAGTGACGCCACATGATCGGCCCGCAGCAGCGCAACTTCGGCCCGGCCGGAAAGCGCCGTAACATCAGCCGCTGTGGCGTCGTAAACCAGAATAGCATTGGTGATCCAGAGTGGCGTATAACGCAAACCCCGTGAAGCGATCAAGCTTCGCAGGCCGCGCTGACTCTGCTCGGCGTGCGCATACAGCAGTTGGTAGACGACACGCCCGCGCTCGGCCCAATCGGGAACCGTATAGGCCGCGCTCAGATCCGGCTGATCGGCCAGAAAGACCAGCATATTGGTCAAACCGGCGCCGGCCAACTCGCCCGCGATCTGCGGATCGACCCGATCGGCCTGGAGCGGCAGCGGCACGCGGGCCTCTTTGGGCGCCGCATTTAAAAGCACGCCAGCGACTTCGTTTGCGGCGCGGCCCTCATACAAATGAGCGCTGAGCGTTGCGGAACTACTATTATTTAATGTAATACTCACCTGCCCGCTTGCGCCGAGATCAAGCGTCTGATCAACCGTGGCGGGAGAACTGCTGAGTGTGGTCGCAGGCGATTGAGCGGCAACAATCGACGGTTGGGCAGGAAAACTCAGAAGTGCAAATGCGAACAGAACAACCAGCGTGACAAAAACCGATTTCATAGTGATCTTGGGGAGTTACGATCAAGTCTTACCGAACGTCGTGTCGGCGGCAAATGACAGCGTAGCAGCCGGATGGGCGACTGTCAATGCTGATATGACAGGCCATTCATCCCAGCTTATTTTCGTCCGCTCCATGTCAATTTAGATGAAAACGCAGTAGACAGAGCGGAAGCGATTAGCTATAGTGTGCTTAACACTACAATTAGTCGAAAAGCCATTCTGTTCTGGTTAAGAAGGGAAAGTACATGGCGCAGGTCAAATCAAAAGGACTAACGGTCGATTTGCAGGGTGGAGTTATTCCGATCTCAAAAGCTGCATCATCGTTGGCTGCGTTACTCAAACGAGCACGCAGCACGAATCAGCCGATCGTTTTGACCCAGAAGGGCTATCCAAGTGGGGTGTTGCTCGATATCGAGCTATTCACAAAGCTGCGTGAACTTGTTGAGGCGGTTGAGAATCAAACCGAGAACGAGGCACAACCGGAATAAGCGCTCGCGTACGATCTGTCATCCAACCGCCTCATTCGTTCGGTTCAGCCGTTCAGAAAGCGCAGCAGCAATTCGTTGAACTGCTGCTCGGCTTCGATCTGCGGAAAGTGCCCGCAACGCCTGAAGTAAGCCGGCATTCAAATCGGCGTATGTACCCAGATTGTATGTGGCGCCGCCCGGCTTATCGGAGTGGCCGAAGCCAAGTGCATCGGGCGCGATCACACGGAACCCGGCGTCGGCCAGGTACACGATCGTCGGTAACCAGTCGTCGGCATCAACCAGAAAGCCGTGCAGCAGCAGCACCGCCGGGCCGGCGCCGGCCGTCGGCACCCGTAACCGATACTCGCCGACCGGCACCAGCATCTCATCAACAACGGCAGTTTGCGCGGTGTGATCAGACATATTGGAACCTCCAGGTATGGCTTGCCAACCGGGGAATATTTTCGCTACCCAAGCACCTGCAACGCATCCGTCTCATCTGCGACAACTTCGAACGCATCCCTGAACTCATCGGGGATACGGGCCGGGCGGCCGGTGCTCGCATCGACGTACACCCACAGAGTCTCGGCGCGGGCGAGGATCTTGCGATCCTCGGCGCGCAGAAACAGGTATTTACGCGGCGACATCTGCTCGGCGAAGTCGGCGATCCAGGTGGCGATGATCAGTTCGTTATTGACAAATGCCGGGCGCAGGTACTCGATCGCATGGGAGCGAATCACCCAACTGCTGCGGGTGGCCTGGTAACGCGCCAGATCCCAGCCCTGCGCTGCCGAATGCGCTGTGGCGATCTCCTGCATCCAGCGCAGATACTCCAGGTTGTTCACATGGCCGTTGACATCGATCGCCTCGGATGGCGCGATCAGGTGCCGGGTATAGATGCGGCGCATCGGAATCCTCCGTAGTTCGGCAGTATTACCTGATCTTAGCGCCGGCAGTTACAGGATGTTGTGGTGTTCGGGCGAGTTTCGCGTGTCCGAACACGGCAACAGCTTTATGATGGTACGATAAACCTATTCGTCTCACTGCTTTGCATAGTTGGGAGCAAACCGATGCGTACACCGGTTGCCGAGTTGTTTCAAACTCCCTACAGTTTGTCGTTCGAATCGGCCGGCAATGCTCGTTTCGCCGTTTACAATCCCGCCAACGGCGCATTCCTGGCCGATGTGCCCGATGCCGGCGCCGCCGAAACCAGCGCCGCAATCGCGCGGGCTTATGCCGCATTTCCCGCCTGGGCCGCCACTCCCGCGATCGAGCGGGCTAATCTGCTGCGTCGTGTCGCTGCGCTCATGATCGATCGCCGCGAACAGCTCGCTACAGTGATGACACTGGAGCAGGGTAAGCCGCTGAGTGAAGCACGCGGCGAGATCGCCTACGCCGCCAGTTTCTTTACCTGGTTCGCCGGCGAGGCCGAACGCGTCTACGGCCAACTTATCCCCGCCTCTGTCGCAGGTAAGCGCCTGATGGTGCTCCAACAGCCCGTCGGCGTCTGCGCGCTGATCACGCCCTGGAATTTTCCGACCGCCATGCTCACCCGCAAGCTCGGCGCCGCCCTCGCCGCCGGCTGCACCGCCGTTTGTAAACCCGCTGAACAAACTCCGCTTTCGGCCCTGGAGCTGGAAAAACTGTTCATTGAGGCCGGTGCGCCCGCCGGAATCGTAACGGTGCTGCCGGCCAGCGATCCGCGACCCTTCGCCGATACTATTTTCGCCGATGAGCGCGTGCGCAAGATCTCGTTCACCGGCAGCACCGAGATCGGCAAGCTGTTGATCCGCCGTTCAGCCGACAGTGTCAAACGTATTTCGGTCGAACTCGGCGGTAATGCACCCTTCATTGTCTTCGACGATAGTAACCTCGACGCCGCCGTCAGCGGTGCGATCGCCTCGAAGTTCCGTAACGCCGGTCAGACCTGCGTCTGCGCCAACCGGATCTTTGTGCAGCGCGGCATCTACCAGCGCTTCGCCCAGACGTTCAGCGCGCGCGTGGCTCAATTGCGTGTCGGCGACGGCATGCAGGACGGCAACGAGATCGGCCCGCTGATCGACGATCCGGCCGCTGAGAAGGTCGCCCAACACGTCGCCGACGCCACCGACAACGGCGCCCGCGTGCTGGTCGGCGGCAGCACCCTGGCCGAGAACAAGCGCTTCTGGATGCCGACCGTCCTCGCCGATGCCCGCGCCGATATGCTCGTCGCCCGCGAAGAAACCTTCGGCCCGGTCGCGCCGCTCATCCCCTTCGAGCACGAAACCGAGGTGATCGGCATGGCCAACAACAGTTCCTATGGTCTGGCGGCGTATGTCTTCACCCAGAATATTTCACGGGCCTGGCGTATGGCCGAAGGGTTGGAGTACGGCATCGTCGGCATGAACGACGGCATGCCCAGCACGGCTCAAGCGCCGTTCGGCGGCGTCAAGCAGAGTGGTATCGGTCGTGAGGGCGGGCCACAGGGGATCGCGGAGTACCTGAATGTGAAGTATGTTTCGTGGGGGGTAGAGTAGGATTTCGTGGTGGGATTGCGCGACTAGGTCGCGCAATCCCACCACAAATTAGAGTTCCGCCAGACGCGCTCGCAGCGCCGCCACCGCAGCCTCAGCCGCCGTCAGGCCCTCGCGCTCGCGCTGCACCACCGCTTCCGGCGCCTTGCTCACAAAACTCTCGTTCGACAGCTTGCTCTGCCGCCGCGCCACATCGGCCTCGGCATTCACAAGTTCCTTCTCGACGCGGGTGCGCTCGGCGGCCAGATCGATCATGCCGGCCAGCGGCAAGTATGCCGCGAGCGTGCCGATCACAATCGAAGCCGCCTGCTGCGGCTTCGCTTCCAGGGTTGCGACGATCGACAGGTTTTCGCCATCGACACGCGCCAGCCGGCTGATCAGCGCCGCCTGAGCCTGGATCATTTCCGCCTGCTCGCCGGCCGCCACTGTGGCCGCTACAGCACGCGACGGCTCAACCTTGTATTCGCTGCGCACATTCCGGATCGCCACGATCAACTCCTGCACCAGCGCCCAATTCCGCTCGGACTCCTCGCTCAATAAGCGCTCGTCGCCTTGCGGATACTCGGCCAGCATCAGGCTCGTTGCGAAGTGCTGCTCAATCATTCCACGCGCTGCCAACGTCTTCTGCGGCACCGCTACCAGATACTGCCAGACCTCCTCGGTCACAAACGGCATAAACGGGTGTAACAGCCGCAGCGTACCTTCCAGCACCGTAAACAAGGTGATCCGGGTGACACGCTGGCGTTCGGCGTCGCCGTCGAGTTGCACTTTGGCGATCTCGACATACCAGTCGGCAAACTCGCCCCACATGAAATCCTGGATCTGCCGGCCCGCCTCGCCGAAGTTGGAGCCTTCCATCAGCCGATCGACATCGAGACACAGTCGATTGTAGCGCGAGACAATCCAGCGGTCGGCCAGGGTTGGCGTTATTTCGCGGCCCTCGTACTCGCCCTCGGCAGGAAAGGCCCCTTCCAGCTTGCCGATCACAAAGCGGGTGATATTCCAGATCTTGTTGGCGAAGTTACGCGCCGCCTCGATCCGCTGCGGGTTCAGGTTGAGATCCTGGCCGGGCGTGCCGCTCGTCGCCAGCGTGAAGCGCAACGCGTCGGTGCCCTGCACATCCATCACCTCAAGTGGATTGACCACATTGCCGTACGATTTCGACATCTTGCGGCCATGCTCATCGCGCACCAGGCCGTGCAAATAGATCGTGTGAAACGGCTCCTGACCCGTCAGGTAGCAGCCCATCATCATCATGCGCGCCACCCAGAAGAACAGAATATCGTAGCCGGTCTCCATCACACTGGTTGGGTAAAATGTCTTCAGATCCGGCGTCTCGTCGGGCCAACCAAGGGTGGAGAAGGGCCACAACCCCGACGAGAACCAGGTATCGAGCACATCGGGATCCTGAACTGCACCCTGCGGCCCTTGCTCATCAGGGCCGGGCACCACAAACGTCCCGTCGGGCAAATACCAGACCGGAATACGATGGCCCCACCACAACTGCCGGCTGATACACCAATCCTCGATGTTCTCCAGCCAGTGGAAATAGACCTTCTCGAAGCGCTCGGGGATGATTCTGGTGCGGCCCTCGCGCACGGCGGCCAGGGCCAGATCGGCCAGCGGCTGCATCTTCACAAACCACTGCTCCGAGAGCAACGGCTCGATCACCTCGCCGCCGCGCTGGCTGATCCCGACACTCATTGTGTGCGGCTCGGTCTTCACCAGCAAGCCCTCGCGATCCAGGTCGGCCAGGATGGCCTTACGCGCCTCGAAGCGATCCAGCCCGGCGTATGGCCCACCCGCTGCGTTGATCGTCGCATCCTTATTCATGATGTTGATCATCGGCAACTGGTGGCGCTTGCCAACCTCGTAGTCGTTCTTGTCGTGGGCCGGCGTAATCTTGACCGCACCGGAACCGAACTCCTTATCAACATACTCATCGCTGATGATCGGGATTGCGCGGCCGAGAGCGGGCAGAATCGCCTGTTTTCCGACGATCGCCGCGAAGCGCTCATCGTCCGGGGCGGTCGCCACAGCCGTGTCGCCCAGGATCGTCTCGGGGCGCGTCGTCGCAACCGTGATCCATTCAGTTGCACCTGCGGCCCACGCACCACTGCCCCACTCGGCGGTTGGCCCGCTCCAATCGGCATTCTGCACCGGGTAACGCACATACCAGATCGAGACATTGCGCGTCTCGTGTTCAACTTCCAGGTCGCTCACAGCCGTGCCGAGTGCCGGCGACCAGTTCACCAGGTACATGCCGCGATAGATCAGACCATCGTCGTAGAGCCGTTTGAAGGCCGTATGCACCGAGCGCGAAAGGCCCTCATCAAGGGTGAAGCGCTCGCGCTCCCAATCGCAGGAAGCGCCGAGCCGGCGGAGTTGATTCTGGATCTCGCCGCCATACTTCGCCTTCCACTCCCATGTCCGGCGCAAAAACTCATCTCGGCCAACCGCAACACGCGAGGTGCCCTCACTGCGCAGCAACTTCTCAACCTGCGACTGGGTCGCAATGCCGGCATGATCCGTCCCCGGCACCCAGAGCGTCTTGAAGCCCTGCATACGCCGCCAGCGGATCATCAGATCCTCAATCGTCACAAACATCGCATGGCCGAGGTGCAACTCACCGGTGACATTGGGTGGTGGGATCGCGATCACAAACGGCTCACGCGGCGCATCCTCACGCGGGGCAAAATAACCGCTCTGCTCCCACCACTCATACAAGCGGCGCTCAACCTGCTGATGCTCGTAGGCCTTATCCATCTCTGCCGGGCGCTCAGGCGCAGCGGGGGGTGTATTACTCATCAACATCCTCGGTACAATCGACACAATCTTCGGTCATTATAACGCGGGTTGCCGCTCTGCGGCGAATGTCACACCAGGTGGTTCTATCGATGCCGGCGGCTATGCCGTCAACAGCGATAGAAACGTGAAATACCGTATACTGAACAAAATCACACAACCAACAGAAAGTGAGCGTATGCAGGGAAAGATCTGCCTCGTCACAGGCGCAAATGCAGGCATCGGGCGGGTGACGGCCGAGGAATTGGCTCGTCGTGGGGCAACCGTGGTGATGCTCTGTCGCAACCAGGCCAAAGGTGAACAGGCGCGCAACGAGATCATCACCGCCAGCGGCAACCGGCAGGTCGAACTCATCCTCGCCGACTTCGCCGCCCTTGCCTCGGTGCGGCGCGCCGCCGCCGAATTCCTGTCCCGCCATCAAAAACTCGATGTCCTGGTGAACAACGCCGGCGCATTCTTCGCCAAACGCCAACTCAGCCAGGACGGCTACGAACTCACCTTCGCCACCAACCATCTTGGGCCGTTTCTGCTCACAAAACTGCTGCTCGACGCACTCAAGGCCGCCGCGCCGGCCCGGATCATCAACGTATCTTCCGAGGCGCACGAAGGCGCCCGGCTTCATCTAGATGAGATTCCCAGCGGCGGCAAGCGCTACCAAAATTTCCGCGCCTACGCCGACTCGAAGCTCTGCAATATCCTCTTCAGCTACGAACTCGCCCGCCGCCTGGAAGGTAGCGGTGTTACGGTGAATGCCCTGCATCCCGGCTTCGTCGCCAGCAACTTCGGCAGCAGTATCGGCGGCCCGATGGGCTTCGTCTTTCGGATGTTACGGCCGATCGCCATTACGCCCGAAAAGGGCGCCCAAACCTCGATCTACCTGGCAAGTGCGCCGGAACTCGAAACCATCACCGGGAAGTATTTCACCAGACAACAGATCACCGAAAGCTCAAAAGCCTCATATGATCAACAGATCCAGACTGCCCTCTGGCAACTCAGTGAAAAACTCGTATCAGCGTAGCCGTCGTAAGGGCGAAGCAGCCGCCTCTGACTCATTTCCGCAGGCGAACGAGTGCCCCGACGCGCTGCTTCGCCCCAATCACACACGTATGGATCTTCAAACCGCCATCGACGCCTATCACACGCTACTCGACACCGAAAGCGCCCGCACGACATTCCCTCAACTCGATGCGGCCATCCGCGCCGGCAAGATGTTGGTCGGCAAGAATCGCGATCGGCTGGTATGTGAAGTGCTGCGCCCGCGCTTTCTTGCACCAACTCCGTACCATGCACTGCAACCGGCCGGCCAACTGGTCGGATCGGCGATTCAACGCGTTGGTGTTGCCTGTCTGCAGCGCCCCGAACTACTCGCACCATACGCCCTGACCCCGATCGAGCGCGAACTTTTGGCCATCGATCCCGGCTACTCCGGCGCCTCACGCTTCGGTCGGCTCGACGGCATCCTCGCGCCCGACGGCTCATGGTGCTAGGACGCTCAAGCGTCCGTACGTTTACGGCGCACAGCGCACGGTGACGGCCTCAAGGCCGTTACAAACCCGCGACGGACGGAGGCCGACCGGTACTAGTTTGGCGAGTCGAACCTCGAATCACCGGCCGGCATCGCCTACAAAGACGCATTGGTCGAGGACTTCCTGCAATTCCCGCTGATCCAGGCCTTTATGGCGTTGGGAGATGAGTGAAGCAGCCTGGCGCAACGCCGTTGCGGCAGCATTGCGCGGGCCGTGGGTGGTACAGGAGCGGGTACCGCTTCCGCAGGAACGCTATCCTACATGGAGCGAGACAGCGGGTTTACAGTTTACACTGCGGTATGTCGATAGCGATCCATGTGTATTTGGGGTAGGTGAGGAAGTGGCGGCGGCGAGGTGCCTGACTCGTATCGCCGGCGTATCGTTGCTGAATGTCAGCGCAGGCGGTGGTGCGGCGCCACCGACATTCTTGTTGGGTAACTAAAAGGCCCGTAGCAACGCAACATCTTGCGTCGTTATGAGCCTAACTCGCATCGGCGGTATTTGCAGGGGCGGTAGGCGAATCGTAGGCGCTATCGCATACCTCACAAATCCGGAACGGAATGCCGGTATCAGTCACGGGAAAGATGCGCTCACGGCTCCCGCAGTACCGACACACCGACAGATTCTCAATATCTTCGGCGCGCCAGAGTTGCGGCGTGAGCTTCATTTCCATCGGATCTTCGGTGGAAAGCACGCCGATTTTGACGCAAACTGCGGCGGGAAATACATCGGAGACGCGAGCGAAGAGATTATGCGGATACGAGTAGACTTCGTCGCCCACTACAATGTCACGCATGCGCGGGTGTTGACGGATTTTCATAGCTGCTGAAGCCGGGCAATGAACCGTCGCAGGTCGGTATCGTCCAGCGCAAAGCTTTCCTCATCAGCAAACATCAAGTCGTCGAGCACTGCACCAAGTACATCTTCATCTTCCGGCGCGATCACTTCGACGCCCTCTTCAATTGCGTAAAATCGGTCGAATGCCCATGAGGCCAGTGCCTGCGCGCTGATCTGCCCGGACAGTCGCTGCTCGATAAGCTGAATCACATCATTACGTTGTAATATCATAGCACAAATCGTCGGAGCTTGCAGAAAAAGGTGACCAACGCCCAGAGCTTACACCAGTGATTCATCGCACTGCGTAGCAAATCCACATCCGGCGCAGCGTCGGCGCTCATCGTGGCTACGAGCGGCGTCCTCGGCATCAAGCAACCCACGCATCTCATCCAAAATCGCGATCACCTCATCGCGCAGCGCATCCGTATAATTCAGCCGAAAGCTATGTTCGGCATAGCGCAGAATACCATAGGGCGGCGGATTATTGGTGTGCTCCTCAACCAATAAACAATACGCCGCCAATTGCAGCAAATCCGATTCATACGGTTGATCCGCCTGACGCCCGGGCTTAACTTCCACCGGAATCCAGGCGCCGCGCCGCGCGATCAGATAGTCGGGTTTCCCGGTCAGTCCGTAACGCTTACTGTAGAGCGGCCGATCCAACGTACGCCCGGCGGCGGTATCATCGGCGATCAAGGGCGCCCAGGGCAAACCCGTACGCCCACGCAACCAGAAGGCGCCGGCCAATAATGCCAGCGCCAACACAATCACCGCAACTGCAATCTCACTCATAGCTGCCCAGTTGAAGCAACGTGCAATACACGCTTGCTTCGAGCTACTGGAAAAATACCAGAACGATCCCAACCCCAAGCAGCACCAGCGCCAGCCAGAGCAACATGCCACTCAGCGCCACCGCACGACCGTGACGCACATGCAGCGCCGTACCAAGCTCACGGCGCTCGGCGCCTTCCGGTTCAAACCCGGCCACCCGACGCAGCCACCAGGCCCGCGCACAATACACATACTCGCCAACTTCACTGGCCCGAATCGTTTTCATACCGGCACCGAACTATCGCAATCCTATCAGAACCCAGAACCCAGAAACCCAGAACCCAGAAACCAGAACCCGTAACCGACCA
>JAAUQO010000031.1 GCA_012032775.1 Oscillochloris sp.
GGCCGCTGCCGGAAGGCGATTCGAGCCGCTGTGCGCCGGCGGCGGCGCCGGCGACTACGCTGTCTGCGCGGGCCTACCCCGAGGTGAGCGCCCCCGGCACGACGCTCGGTTTTGAGGTGTTCGGCTATGAGCCCAACGAGATTGTGAGCCTCTGGCTTAATCTGCCGAATGGCGAGGCTCGCGCCCTGCCCTATCAGGGGGTTGCAGCGGCCGACGGCGGGTTGCTGATCGGCTTCCGTACCCTCACCACCGATCCGGTCGGCCAGTGGAGTATCGTCGGCCAGGGCACGCGCAGCGGCCGGGTTGGCGTGGCGCTTTTCCGCCTCCAACGCTGACGATGGCGATGATTGATGTGTGTCGCAAGAGGGGCGAAGGGTCATATACATATGACCTTTCGCCTCTCCTGCGTGCTATACTGCCCTCAGAACCAGGTGCAACCCTGAGGCCGGTTTGAACGTAGGATCGTATTGATATACACGTTCCTTCGCTACGGCATCAGCCGCTTGAACAAGGAGAAGTCTGACTATGGCCGGTGAAGTCAACCTGCGGGCCAGTCTCGCCCGACCGTTTCTTGCAGCCACCACGACTCCGCAGGTGGTGTATGCGTTACTTGAGGTGCAGCCGACGGAAATGGTTGCCCAGGTACGTATGCCGGTGAATGTCAGCTTTGTGCTTGATCGTTCCGGCTCGATGAAAGGCGCCAAGATCGAGCGTGTGCGCCAGGCCACCGCCATGGCGATCGATATGCTCGACCGCCAGGATATTGCCTCGGTGGTGATTTTCGATCATCGCACCGAAGTGCTCGTTCCTGCCGATCAAGTGACCGATCGGCGCCAGATCCAGGATCGCATCAATCGTATCCGCGATGCCGGCGGCACCAAGATCGCTCCCGCCGTTGAGAAAGGGCTGCGTGAGATCGAGCGTGATCGCAGTGGTGCGATCCGGCGACTGGTGTTGCTTACCGACGGCCAGACCGAGAATGAAGATGAGTGCCTGCGCCGCGCCGAAGACGCCGGTCGCATTGGTGTGCCGATCACGGCCCTCGGCGTCGGCAAGGATTGGAACGAAGATTTGTTGATCGAGATGGCGAATCGCTCCAGCGGCACCGCCGATTTCATCGCCCGCCCCGATGAGATCGCGACCTATTTCCAGAATACGGTTCAGCGGGCCCAGAACGCCGTGGTTCAGAATACGTCCCTGACGCTGCGACTTGTTCAGGGTGTTACGCCCCGCGCGGTCTGGCAGGTGATCCCGCTGATCAACAATCTCGGCTACCGGCCGATCTCCGACCGCGATGTGAATGTGCCGCTCGGCGAACTCGAAACCGGCCAGGGTCGCACCTTGCTGGTCGAGTTGCTGGTCGATCCGCGGCCGATCGGCACCTACCGCGTCGGCCAGGTCGAGGCGACGTATGATGTGCCGGCGCTCAGTCGGGTCGGTGAGAAGACCCGCGCCGAGTTGATGCTGACCTTCACCGCCGACCCGACGCAGATCGCACAGGTGAATCCGCCGGTGATGAATATTGTCGAGAAGGTGAGCGCCTTCAAGCTCCAGACGCGAGCGCTGCAAGATCTTCAGCAGGGCGACGTTTCCGGCGCCACCCAGAAACTGAAGAGCGCCGTCACCCGCTTGCTCAGCCAGGGTGAGGTCGAGTTGGCGCACACAATGGAGCAAGAGATCTCGAACCTTGAACAGAGTGGCCAGCTTTCCAGCGAGGGTCAGAAGACGATCAAGTTTCAGGGCCGCAAAACAGTGCGCCTGAGCGATATCGATCTGCCGAAAGATTTGCAGTAGGTGCGTGTAGAAGGCGCGCAAGCTCGTCTTCTACACGCCGTCAAAAGAAGCACGATGTACATCCTTATCAGTAACGACGATGGCTATACGAGTCCGGGTCTGGTTGCCCTGAACGCAGTATTGAGCAAGTTCGCCGAGACGGTGGTGGTTGCGCCGGATCGGAATTGGAGCGCTGCCGGGCATTATCGCAAGCTGTTCGATCCGTTGCGGGCCTGGGATGGCCTGTTGCCCGACGGCAGCCCGGCGATCATCTGTGATGGGACGCCGGCCGATTGTGTGGCGCTTGCAGTTATGGGGTTGTTGCCGCGCAAACCCGACCTCGTGATCTCGGGGATCAATCTCGGCGCCAATCTCGGCACCGACCTGCTCTACTCAGGGACAGTGGCGGCGGCGATGGAGGGCCTGGTGTTCGACATCCCCGGCATTGCGGTTTCACAGTTAAGTTTTCCGGAAAATGCGTGGGATTTCGGCGCCGCCGAGCAGGCGATCGGGATGTTGTTGCAGGCCGTGGAGCGGCAGGGTTTGCCGCAGGGAATTCTGCTCAACCTGAATATTCCGCCGATCGAGGCTGCTACGTTGCGCGGGATCAAGGTGGGCCGGCTCGGCCGGCGAATCTACCGCGACGAGTTGCTGACGCGCCATGATCCGCGTGGTCGGCCGTACTACTGGATTGGCGGCAGTGGGCCTGAGGATCACGCCGAGCCGGGAACCGATATTGCGGCGATCGCCGAAAATTACGCCAGCCTGACGCCGGTTCATATGGATCTGACCAGTCATCGCTGGCTTGATGAGTTGCAGCAGTGGGGATTCGGCGCGGCCTATCGCACGATGCCTGATGCGTGATGCCTGAACGCGCTGCCGCGCGGCTCGCCAGTTCGGTATTCGTTCCCGGATCAGGCTCAAGCGTTATGCGCACCGCTATAAGCCGGCGTGCTGCTACAGCCGGCTTTCGGCATTGAGCCGTTGTTCAGCCGCCTCGGTAAGTTCACGGATGTCGCGGAACGGCCCATCACTACTGTGCAACACGCCGACCGTGAGCGCCATCAGCGGCACCGTTGAGCCGCCGTTGCTGCGTTGCACGCTGGCCTGCCGGCGATCCTGGTAGCTGTAGTACAGCTCAATATCTTTGTCGAAGTGCGATTTCAGATCGCTGATAATCGCTTCGATCTGGGCGCATCCCGCGATCAACATGAAGTAAGGGCCAACCACCATCTGGCCGGTAAAATCCTCGGCGGCGCCCTGACGATGGAGCACATCGACCAGCAGCAGCGCCGTGAATTTCAGCACATCCTCGCCCGCCACCACCCCATACAGTTGCGTAAACGACTCGAAGCCGGCCACCCGAATCAAGGCGAATGTCCAGCCATCACTGGTGAGCAAGGCGCGGAGCCGCGTATTCACCAATTCGCCGGTGGGCAAATTCGTAATCGGGTGAAACTGCCCGCGTCGCCGGCTCTCGCTCAGTTGGTTGCGGATAATCGAATGCACTTCTTCGATATCGAAGGGCTTATTGAGGAAGTAATCGGCCCGTACTTCATCGTGGGCCTCCAGGCGGTTCTGGCGTTCGCCAAAGGCGGTAAGCACCACAATCGGGATATTCTGCGTATCGGGGGTTGCGCGGAGCGCCTTGCCGACTTCGTAGCCGCTGATATCGGGTAGGCGCACATCGAGGACGACGAGATCGGGCGGAGTGGTGCGGCAGATAGCGAGTGCCTCTTCGCCGCGACTGGCCTTCTGGATCAAGTAGCCGCGTTTGCTGAGATAAATCTCAAGTACACGGGCGATCGCCGGATCATCCTCAACAATCAGGATCGTGTCCTTGTCGGCAGCCATTGCACCAACCTCCCCAGGGATCAAGTACAGCGCGGCGATACGCCTCAATGAACGTATCACCGCGCCGCTTTTTCATGTGCGGACATAACGATCCGCTGCGCTTTCACGCATCCTTGTGCGAAGGGCGGTCGGCTTGCATATGTTGGAACGCCTGGCGGCGATGCTGCATTCGGATTAAATACCGCCGTGCCGCAGCAGCCGTTTCAGATCGATCGGGTGGCGTTGTTCGAGCCGGCTGATCTGGGCGAGCAGCAGTTGCGCCGTGGTCAGCGCGTCGTTCAGGGCATTATGCTGTCCGTACACCGGCAGGCCATACGATGTCGCCAGTGTCCGCAATTGAATGGCCGGCTCGGTTTCATCGTGATTGGCTTCCCCGATCATGCGCGCGTTGTAATGCATGGTCAATGCGATCCGGGCCGTGTCGATGATCGGCCCGCACAATCTACCGCCATAGGGCCGCAAGGCCTTGTTGATAAAGTCGATATCGATTGAGGCAACATGCACCACCAGAACCCGGCCCCGCAGCCGTTCCAACAGCAGTGGGAGGACATCTGTGATCGGCGGTGCTTCGGCCAACTCACTACGCAGCAACCCATGAATGCGGATCGAGTTGGCGGCGACGAGCAACCCGTCGGGCGGCCGCACCAGCGAATACCATGTGCGATCGAGGCACACGCGGCCCGCGTTGATCTCAACCAGGCCGATCGCCAACAATGCATCGCGGCGCGCGTTCAAGCCGCTTGTTTCCACGTCGAGCACAACGTACGGAACTTCGCGCCAGGGTGTGTCCGGTGGCGGCCAGGAACCGGCGCTGTACGTACGCACGAACTCAGGTGGTTGCGGACGGCGCAAAAACTGCCACATAGCTTGCACCTGGCCCTTACTGATAACGATCTGGTGTTGTGCGAGGCAAAGCCTGGCTATAACACCACACCATTTACCCGATTAAGTCGGTTTGATAGTTCTGTGCAACAGCCCGCTGGATCGTTGCAATCATCAGGAGCGACTCCTTCAATTCGCGTTGCTCCAGCGGACCGAGGTGCTTGAACGGCAACAAATTATCGGGCTGTTCACCATTAGCCCGCTGATTACACTGATGGCGCAACCGCAGGAGTGAGATCAGTTCAAAAGCCTGAATCATGCGCTCGGCGTCGATCTGGCCGAGGGTCGTGCGTTCCCACGAGTCGCGCAGGCGGGCAACCGTCGATGTCTCGTTCGATCCGGCATCCAGGGCGTAAAGCCGGGCCAGATCGACAATAATGCTGGTGCCGCGCAGCTTCAGATCGAGCAAGCCGCTTTGATCGCCATGGCGTTCCAGGGCAACCTTGCGGAAGAATGTGAGCGGCGCCTGTTGACGTAAAGTAGTACGGGCGAGCCGGCCCAGGAAGATTCGGTTATCGTGGGCGCGCTGAATAATCGGGCGGAGCGCCGCTTCCACATCGAGTTCACCATAGACACGCCGATAGTCGAAGAAAATCCCGGTGCGCAGCAGAGCATCTTCGTTGGGCACATCGATCCAGCGCGCAAAGTAGCGCTGCCAGACACTCAGCGGTTGGCGCCACTCGGGATTGGTTGCCATAATATTGCCGGGACAGCGCGGGAAGCCACAGGCGACCAGCGTATCAACCACCTGATTGGCGAGCGCGGCGAAGTATGCTTCGGCCTCAGGCGACGCATCATCGGCATACACCAGGGCATTATCCTGATCGGTGCGCAGAGTTTGCTCCAGACGGCCTTCGCTGCCGAGCACCAGCCATGCATAAGGAACCGGCGGCGGGCCGTGTTCAGCTTCAGCGCCCCTCAGAATGCGTTTCAGCAGCGCATCGTGTGCCAGGGCCACCACCCGCCCGATATCGCTCACATTCGCGCCGGCATCGAGCAGTGCATCGACCGTATCGGCGACCTGATCCGAATAACGGCGCAGATCTTCCAGCGTCTCGGCGCGCTCAAGTTGGCGCGGCAGGAACAGTGGGCTACGGCTCTGCTGACGCAGAATATCGCCGTGGGTCACCATCCCGATCACCAGTCCGTCCTCGGTGATCGGCAGATGGTGCATGCCGTGTTCGAGCATCAGCAGCAGCCCCTCGAACACCAGGCTATCGGCGGACAATCCGGTGATCGGCTTTGTCATCACCTCGCCGACCGGTGTTGAGTCGGGCAGACCATTGGCCAGCACACGGTTGCGCAGATCGCGGTCGGTGATAATCCCGCTATTGATATCGAGCACGCCGACCGGCGGCAGATCGACCAGCAGACTACTGACATTATTGGCGCGCATCAGTTGGGCGGCCTCGTGGACACTGGCTTCGGGCGAGATAGCGACCAGCGAGCGACGCACCAGATCGCGGAGTTTAGTTTGGAAGAGCGCGGGCGCGGCCTCGGTGCGGCGGGCCTGCGTTGCGAACTCCAGCCGTTCATCGGACGACGCGGCGAAAAACTTCGCGAACGACGAATGCTGGCTACGCAACTGATGGAACACCTCAGCCGGAATCAGATAGGCCAGGGTTTCACTGACAGTACGAACCGAGGCTGACGGAGCACGACTACGAACCAGCGACGGGTAACCGAAGGCTTCGCCGGGGCCGAGCGTATCGACGATCTCCTCTATCCCTCGTGCTTCCGAAGCAGATCGACGCTGCCCTTACAGATAACATACAGAAACCGTGACGGGTCGCCCTGTTCTTCGAGGATCTGCGTATTGGCGGCGAAGTATTCGATCTGCACATAAGCGGCGGCATAGGCACGGGCCTCAGCCGGGAGCTTGTCGAAAGGCGGGAAATCGGCCAGAAACCGTGCGATCTCTTCCATAATGCACCCCACCACAGGCAGGGCGAAGCATGTTGCGCAGCGACGTACTTCGCCCCATTCTGAGAACAAAAAGCTCCCACCCGCTGGCGGGTGAGAGCACACTTGCACTGCACGCGAAGAGACTAGGGTCGGCGCTCAATCAGCAGCTTAATTGCGGTACGCTCCTCATCATCAATGGCAACATCAATAAATGAAGGGATGCAAACAATGTCAATACCTTCTTCATTGAGGTAGCTTCGGGCAATCGCAACCGCCTTAATCGCCTGATTGGTGGCGCCGGCGCCGATTGATTGAACCTCAGCCATGCCATTCTCACGAATCACCCCGGCGATGGCGCCTGCAACAGCGCTGGGGCGCGAGCGCGTCGAAACCTTCAGCACCTCGGCGGAGTGCCGAGTTTCAACTGCCTGTGGTTCACTGGCGCCGACTGCGCGCGCCAGTTGCACTGTCTGAGCATTAGTCATACGATCCTCCTCTGGGTCGTGGGTTTCTGGTAAGTTGGTTGGGTTGTCGGGTGCGTTGTCGAGGCTCATCGCGCGCAGCCCTCCTCTCGTTGAATGGTATCAAAGGATGGGTCAAATCCACCCGAGCTTAGGATGGGGCCAGGACGCTCGAAAATTGTACCACAGACAGTAGTCCGCTGCAGCCATGAAAATTACGGAGATAACCGGCATTGCCAGGGGTGGGGCGCCCCCTGGCGGGGACTCTATCAGCGGGCAAAATCGATCGCGCGTGTCTCACGAATAATCGTCACTTTGATCTGACCAGGATATTGCAGACTCTCCTCGATCTTTTTCGCAACATCGCGGGCCAGGTGAATACTGGCAAGATCATCGATCTGATCGGGCTGCACCATCACGCGCACTTCACGGCCGGCTTGAACTGCGAAGGCCCGTTGCACCCCCGGGAACGAAGTGGCAACCGTCTCAAGGGCCTCTAGCCGCTTAATATACAGATCAAGCGTCTCCCGGCGTGCACCGGGGCGAGCGCCGGAGATTGCATCGGCGGCGATCACCAGAAACGCTTCAACCGTTTGCGGTTCTTCATCATAATGATGTGCGCCGATCGCATGCACGATCGCCGGGGAGCGACCGAGGCGGCGCGCAATATCGGCACCAATCACGGCGTGCGGGCCTTGGACTTCGTGATCGACGGCTTTCCCGATATCGTGGAGCAGGGCCGCCGTTTTCGCAACCGTGATGTTTGCTCCGATCTCTGCGGCCATATGTGCGGCAAGCAACGCACATTCGAGCGAATGCTGCAACACATTCTGGCCATAACTGGTGCGATATTTCAACCGTCCCAGCAGTTTGATTAAATCCGGATGCAAGCCTTGCACATTCGCTTCATATGCAACCCGTTCGCCCTCATCACGCATCACATGTTCAATTTCGGCTTGCGTTTTTTGAACCACCTCTTCAATTCGCGTGGGGTGAATCCGGCCGTCTTTCAAGAGCTTGCCCAGCGCCACGCGGGCCACCTCGCGGCGAACCGGATCATGGCAGGAGAGCGTAACGGCCTCGGGCGTGTCATCGACGATGATATCGACACCGGTGATTTGCTCGAAGGCGCGGATATTCCGGCCCTCGCGGCCGATGATTCGGCCTTTCAGCTCTTCGCCGGGGAGATTAACAGTGGATACGGTGATCTCCGCGACATAATCTGAGGCACAGCGCTGGATCGCCATGCCGACAATCTTGCGCGCGATTTTGTCGGCCTCATCGCGGGTCTGGTTCTCGATCTCGCGGATCCGCCGGGCCGCTTCGTCGCGTGTTTCACGCTCGACCTCGGCGAGAATGATCTCGCGGGCATCATCGCGGCTCAGCTGCGAGATGCGTTCAAGCTCAACCACTTGTTGCGTGCGGAGCCGGTCGGCCTCCTGGTGCAACTGCTCTATCTGGCGCTCGCGGCTTTGAACCTGTCGCTCGCGGCGCTCCACCCCCTCGATCTTGCGATCAAGGCTTTCCTCCTTCCGCTGCAAGCGCTCTTCCTGGCGCTGTATGCCCTGGCGTGACTCGCGTAATTCCGCTTCCGCTTCATTGCGGATGCGCAACGCTTCGTCTTTGGCTTGAAGCAAGATCTCTTTTTGTTGGGATCGTGCCTCTTCCGTAAGTAAGCGGGCCTCGGATGCCGCGCGCTGAGCCAATGAGTTTACCCCGTTTTTGGCCCAGGCGATCCCGGCGGCGATCCCGACGCCAACACCGACTACCAGGGCCAGAAAGGCCCAAAGTAGCTCTGGGAACACTCTAGCCTCCTATGCAGTTGTTAACGTGCATCAAACAAGGCTCAGCTTTAATGCAAACCTCGCTGTGCTGAAGATTGACAGTATGGATTTATAGCTCCATGGTATGCTAATAATACTGATGTCCATGGTGCCTGTCAAGGATAGAGATGCGGATGTGGTTGCTCCCTGCTACCCATTCTGGTATAATCGCGCCCGTGTGTGACAATCAATCGGCAGGTGTACAGCACGCTCCGTGTTTCATTATCGCAACGGTATCCTCCACGATGAGTTACCGTAGTGCTGTGACACCATAACGCACAACCATCACAAGGAGAATGCGCATGGTACGCGCACTGTGGCGAGCCCCGTCGCTCGCCGCGTTGCTACTCAGCGGGATGTTGCTCCTTTCTACTTGCGCCGCTCTGCGTGGCACCACCGGCTCACCGCTATACGTTCAATCAGTTACCGCCAACCCCGAACAATTCGCCGGCCAGGAGATCACGATCGATGGCGCATATGTCTGGCGGCCGGGCGATCCTTCAACTTCGGTTCTGGCCACCGGCGTCAGCACGCTCGATAATGGTCTTGATGCACAACCCCTCGGCGAACCAATCTGGTTAGAGGGTTTTCCCGCTGAAATCACCGCCGAACTGCATCGCCCCGGCGATTCGGTGTATGGCTTTGTTCGTGTCCGCGGCCAGTTCGAGAGCGCCGGTAATTATGGTCCCGGTGGCGCCTATCGCTATCAGGTGACGGTTGCATCGGCTGAGGCGATCGAGCAGGTACGCCGCGTCGAGGAGCGAATTGAAAATCGGCCCGCGCCCGACGGCCAGGTTTCGTTCTTCGATCTGATCGCCAACCCTGAGCAGTACAATGGCCAGACGGTGACGGTGCGCGGGTACTATTTCTGGAACTCGGTGATTTATGTGTTGGCTGAGGGGATCTCGGTCGAGGAAGACGGCTCCAGCCCGCAGCCGGTTGGGGCTACGATCTGGATGGAAGGCTTTCCGCCCGACCAATCGGCGGCTCTGAATGTCGGCCCGAATAATAGTTATGTCTGGGGTCCGGTTGAGGTGACCGGCTCGTTCCAGACCGGTGGGGGATTCGGCAGAGACGGCGCCTATCAGAGTATCTTCTTTGTCGAGTCGGCCCGTCCGCTCGCCGGTGAGTAGATGCGCTTCGGGGCGGAGCATGCTCCGCCCTTCCAGTACCTTCAGCCACTAGATCTGCGATGCGGTAGGCTCCGGATGGAGTGATGCACAATGTACTACTTCATCGAGCCGATGACCGAAGCCGATATTCCGGCAGTCCAGCAGATTGAACGCCAGAGCTTTTCCACTCCCTGGTCGGCGAATACCTATCGGCGCGAGTTACGTAATCACCAGATGTGTCGCTATATTGTCGCCCGGGTCAGTGCGACTCCGCCTCCGCCGCCCAATCGCCAATCCCCACGGCTCGGCGGCTTGCTTGGGCAGCTTTTTAGTTCGCTGTTCCCCCCTACCGATCAAAATCATACCGAAGCGCCGATCGTCGGCTACGGCGGGGTCTGGTTAACCGTTGACGACGCGCATATTACGACGATCGCCGTGGATCCGAGCCATCGTAGCCGTGGGATCGGCGAGCTTTTGTTGAATGCGCTGATCGACCACGCCTATGAGTTGCATGCCCGCATGCTGACGCTGGAAGTGCGGGTGAGTAATACCGTGGCCCAGCGGCTGTATGTGAAGTACGGCTTTCAGCCCGGCGGCACTCGCCCGCGCTATTACACCGATAACAACGAGGACGCGCTGATTATGTGGACGGAGGCGATCGATAGCGCCGCCTACAAAGCCCAGTTGGCCGAATTGCGCAAGCAGTTGTTCGCTCGTTTGCGCAGCCAGGCCGAAAATACCACGGCGTAGCGACGCAAACGTTGCGTCACTACGCCGTGCGTTCCAAAATCTCCTCGATCGTTCGGGCCAGCGGGCTGCGCCGGATCTCGGCCCGATCGATCATCCCCGCATAGATCTCGTCGGCCAGTTGACGATGGCTCTGGGCGCTGCGATCACGGCCCTCGATCCGATCGCGGAAGGCGGCATGTTTCAGCAGCAGGGCGGCCTCGTTGTGGGCGCTCAGTTTCCCGGCATACAGTTGGTGCGGCGCGCGGATCTCCAGGTTTAGCCCGTCGCAACGAGTGATCAAGGCGCGGTCGCGGTCGCGGCGGTAGCGCGGATCGACCTGTGAGCGCCCGCCGTAGATGTCGCGGTAGTAGCTGTTCGGGTATGAACCTACGCGGGCCAGAATCTCATGTACGCGAATGCGATGTCGTTCATTTGGGATGTGCAGATAATCCCAGACGACGAAGTCCACCCCGGTTTCGGCACAGGCCCGCAACACCGAACGCAAGGCGTGCTCGGTGTCGTTCAGATAGGGCATAACCGGTACCAACGCCACGCCCACCGGAATGCCGGCTTGCTTTAGTTCGGCCAGCATCTCCAGGCGCAACCCCGGCGGCGGCGCCTTGCCTTCCAATTTCAGCGCCAGATGGGGATCGACCGTTACCAGTGTCGTCATCACCAGGGCCAGGCTTTGCTCGTTGATGCGGCGCAGCAGCGCCAGATCCTCCAGCACCATCGGACTCTTTGTCAGTACCATTGTCGGCTGGCCGCGATCGGCCAGTATCTGGAGTGTCTGGCGGGTGAGCCGGTAGTTCTGTTCCGCCGGTTGATACGGATCGCTTAAAGCGCTGATTGCGATCAGATCGCCGCGATCGACGGTCTCCAATTCTTCAGCTATGCGCTGTGGCAGATCGATCGGGACATGGATGGTTTCGTTCAGTGGGCGCTCGCTGTAAACCCAGCTATCACAGTACGGGCAGCCGATCTCACATCCGGTGTATACGCTGAGCGTGTACGACGAAAGGAAGAATTCGTTGATGGTGGGCCGGCGGGTGCTGAGCGCACGGCCGGTATTCAGTGGTTCACGTAGATAGTAAGCCATAAGATTTTGTGTACTCAGTACACCTGGTTTATAGAGCAGCGGCTAATTCACGCAGGAGTTCAGCGTGGACGATGCCGTTGGTGGCGACGATGCGGTCGCTCTCGGGGGTCCATGCGGCGCCGTTGTAATCGGTGATTGCGCCGCCCGCCTCCTGTAAAATCAGTGTGGCTGCGGCCGTATCCCAGGGGCTAAGCGCCACCTCCCAGTGGCCGTCGCTGCGCCCGGCGGCGGCATAGCAGATGTCGAGCGCCGCCGATCCGGCCCGCCGGATCTCGCGGGCGCGCAGGGCGAGATGGCTGAATTCGCGCAGATTGTTGTCGGGATGGCTGAAGCGCCGGTACGGAAAGCCGGTGGTGAGCAAGGCCTGGTCGAGCGTGGCTGTGGCGGAAACCCGGATGCGCCGGCCGTTGACGAACGCGCCGCGCTCGCGCTCGGCATAGAACAGTTCGTTCCGGAGCGGATCGTACACCACGCCGAGAACTCCTGCGCCGTTGTGACGCAACCCGATCGAGACCGAGAAAAACGGGAAGCCGTGAAAATAGTTCAGTGTGCCGTCGAGCGGATCGACGATCCAGGTATAGCCTGATTGCCCCATTTGTGCGCCGCTCTCTTCAGCCAGAATCGCATGGTCGGGGTACCTTGTGCGGATCGCCTCCAGGATCAAGGCCTCGCTGGCCTTGTCGGCGTCGGTAACAATATCGTGGTGCTGTTTCGAGTCAACCCGGCGCTCGTGTTCAGTGGCGGCGCGTAACATCGCCCCGGCACGATAGGCCAGATTGATCGCAAAATCCAACATAAGGGAACAACTTCTGCTTTATCAGAGTCTAAAGCCTAGTGGCGGGTTGATCCCGCTGCCGGTATTGTAACAGGGAGCGATCGATGCGTAAAACAATCGTGATTCTGATGGCGCTGAGTGCGCTGCTTGCCGCTTGTGGCGCGAACCCCGCCGCGCAGGTGCCGACAACCACGCCGGCCGATCCGACGGTACAGATTGACCCCACCGCCACCGCCCAGCCGAGCGCGACAACGCAGCCGAGCGCGACAACGCAGCCGAGTGTTCCAACCAATACACCGCCGCTGCCGACGCGTCCATTGCCGCCGACAGTTGCTGCAACCGTGCAGGTACCGCTGCAACCGCCGCCCGCAGATGCTGGAAATACCGGTGAAGTGCCGCCCACAGTGGCCGATCGCATCAGGCAATTGTTGGCCGCGCAGTTCGGGATGCAGCCTGATGATTTTGTGCCCTTCGACGGCTCGTTCCGCGAATGGCCCGACCCGAGCCTGGGATGCCCGCAGCCCGATGTCATGTATCCGCAGGTGATCACACCCGGCTATCAGTTGTTGCTCAATGATGCCGCAGGCCAGGTTTACGATGTGCGCAGCAACGAGCGTGTGTCGGTGGTGGTATTGTGCAACCAGGGCAAGCCGGTAATCATTGATCAGACCGGTACCGAACGAGAACCGTAAGATCGATGCGAGATGCGAAATGCGAAATGCATGTTGAATACTTGATCGTCAAGCATCACGCCTCAGGCCTCAGGCATCAGGCATCAACCATCGTGCGGTATGCTACAATCGCGCCTTATGAACGCACAACCAACCATTGGCGTGATTGTGGTCTCGTATAACACGGCGGCGCTGTTGGGCGCATGTCTAGACTCGCTGGCTGCCTGTATGCTGCCGCTGCGGATCGTGGTGGTGGATAATGCTTCGGCCGACGGGAGTGCGGCCCTGGTGCGCGAGCGCTATCCGCATGTCGAACTGATTGCGCTTGAAGCTAACGCCGGGTACGCCGGCGGCACCAACACCGGGCTTGAAGCATTGCAACTTGAATGTGCCGCTGCAGCGGATTATGTTCTGGTGCTCAATCCCGACACCGAGGTGGTGCCCGGCGCGATCGAAACTCTGGCCGATTTCCTGGCCCACCATCCCCGTGTCGGCATGGTAGGGCCGCGCCTGCTCAACCGTGACGGCAGTCTGCAAACGGCGGCATTCCGTTTTCCGACCCTGTTGATGAGCCTGTTCGATCTCTTTCCGCCCGGCGAAGTCTTGCCCGGTCGTTTCTATGGCTCGTGGTGGCATGGCCGCTACCCGCAGGAAACCGGCGCTGCGCCGTTTGCGATCGACCATCCGCTTGGCGCCTGTATGCTGCTTCGTTCCGCCGTAGTGTGTGAGGTGGGCGGGATGGATGCGAGCTATTTCATGTATAGCGAAGAGGTCGATTGGTGCTGGCGGATCAAGCAAGCCGGCTGGGCGATCTGGCAGGTGCCGGCGGCTGAAGTTTTTCATGTCGGTGGCGCGTCAACCAGCCAGTTCCGCTGGAACATGTTCGTCGCATTGTATCGTTCGCGGGCGCGCTTTGTGGCACGGTACTATTCGCCGGGGCGGCGGCGCGCCTATCAATGGATTGTGCGCCTCGGCATTGTACGCCTGATCTTGGCGAGTTGGTTGGAATACCGGCGCGGACGCCTGGATCATACCGCACTGCGGGCGCAATTACTGGCCTACGGACAGGTGCTCCAGATCAATGCAGCAGGCTGAATTCTGAATTCAGCCTGCTAAGGGTTTGCATCTCGGGCGCTCCAATGCTATAGTAAAGCCGCGTAGCGACGTTATTGGCGGTGGTGGCCGCCGGTGCGACGCAACGGGGAACTTGCAGGACATTCGCAGATTGTAATGAACGAGGTGGGTCCAGGGGGATTTCCCGGCGCTGCAAGTACCTGTTGATCCCTGGCTCTGGTGTTGAATCACTTGTGCGCGAACACGCGACGATTGGCGGCCTAACCGCCCCTGAGTAGTTCAGATGATCATCGCGTGGCGCAGATGGTTCCCCTTTAACGGCGATCTGAGCTATTGATCGTCTCTCTGCCAGGTATCTTCCGGCCAGCAGCCCCGAAGTATCCTCCCCTGCCCCGCATCCTCACCCAATCAACCATAGGAGAGTAACGACAACCGATGTACGAAAACAGGCGACTTGATGTCGCGGTCTTTATCGACTTCGAAAACGTGTACGTCAGTGTACGTGATAAGCTAAACGCCAATCCCAATTTCGAAGCGATTATGGATCGCTGTGGCGATCTCGGCCGTGTGGTGATCGCCCGCGCCTACGCCGATTGGTATCGCTACCCGCGCGTGACGAGCGCACTTTATGCCAACGCGATCGAACCGATCTATGTAGCCACCTACTACTACGATAAAGATGCCGGTCGAACCGGTCGCGCAATTAAGAATAGCGTCGATATGAATCTTTGTATCGACGCGATGAAGACCCTCTTTACCAATACGAATATCTCGCGCTTCGTGCTTGTAACCGGCGATCGCGATTTTATTCCGTTGGTGAACAGCATTCGCCAGCAGGGCAAAGAGGTCTACATTATCGGAATCGGCGGCGCCGCCAGCACCCACCTGGCGCAGAGCGCCGATGAGTTTGTGTTCTACGAGCAACTGGTTGGCCGGCAACACGGCGGGAGCGCCGCTGCCGGCGCGATCGCCAATCGTGCCACTGAGTTGGTGCGCGGGATCGAAGCCAGTCAGCCGACCGCCGCTCCCGCCCCCGTTATCCCTGCCGAGCCTGATATCTACGATGTGCTGACTGAGGCGATCCACCTTGTGCGCAAGCGTGGCTATGTTTCGACCCTTGGCTCGATCAAACTGGTGATGAAAGAGTTGATGGGTGGCGACTTCAAGGAGAGCCGCTACAAGGATCTGAATGGCCGGCCGTTCGCGAAGTTCAAAGACTTTGTGATCGATGCCGAAAAGCGCGGCAAGGTGCAAATCTTCACCAATGGTACGGTGAACGAGGTGTTCCTGCCCGGCGAAGATCCGTATAAGCTCTCGCAGTTCGCCGCCGCGCTGAGCGAAGAGTTGCCGCCCGAGGAGACAGTTGTTGAGCCGCCGGTAAGTATCGCGCCGAATGTCAATGGACGGGCCGAAACTCTGCGTGGCAAAGACAAAGAGAAAGAAAAAGAAAAAGAGCGCGACAAGGAAGAAGAGACAGCGGCAACGCCGCCCGGCCGCCGCCGCCGCCGCCGCTCACGGCGTAGTCAGGGCGCTACTGCGGCTCAGGCTGAGGGCGAGAGCGTCGAGATGCAGGAAGAGTTGGAGTATACGCCGCCGCTGGTCGATGGACCCGAAGAGGAGGCGCCTGCCGCTGATGAGTTGCAAGCCCTTGATGCGCTTGAGGAATTAGCGGAACAGGCGGCCCTGCAAGAGGAACAGACGCCTGAGGAGTTGGCTGCTGCCGTTGGGCCTGAGGTTGAGGTTCCCGATCTGGAGGAAGAGTCGCCGCTGGTGGAAGCGCTGGCCGAGGCGATCGCCGATGGCGTGGCTGAAGCTGTCGTCGAGGCGACGATTGAGCCCGAGCCGGAAGCGCTAACCGAGGCTGAGCCGGAGGTCGAGGCCGAGCCGGAGGTTGAGCCGGAGGCTGAGCCGGAGCCGCTAGTTGAAGCCGAGCCGGTAAGTGCGGCCGAGGCCGAGCCGGTAGTGGACGTAACGGCTGAGATTGTGCAACCTGAGGCTGAATCTGCTGAGGCGGCGACCGAAGACGAGGAAGCCGAGGAGTTGGATTTCAGCGATGAAGAGTGGGCTGTCTTCCGCGAGATGATGGCCGGCTTCAGCAAGCCCAGTTCGTTCCAGACGATCTTCGATACGTTGCGTGCCTTGCGCCAGCAGCAGCGGCTGAACCGCACCAACGAACAGTTGCGCACCATGGTGAAGCAGGCGATCAACCACGGCGTGTTGGAGCGTAGCGGACGCGGTAAGCGCGTTTACTATGCCTTGCATCCGAATGAGGCGGTCGCCAACCCCGAGTAGTGCATGCTGGTTAAGATCT
This sequence comes from Oscillochloris sp., assembly GCA_012032775.1. Classification (GTDB taxonomy): domain Bacteria; phylum Chloroflexota; class Chloroflexia; order Chloroflexales; family Chloroflexaceae; genus JAAUQO01. The sequence continues at coordinate 16,470 of JAAUQO010000031.1, forward strand.
GCGGCATCCAGACGATCTCGCACGCCCTCGCCGCCACCACGGCGGGGGCGGATCTGATTGGGTTGGTATTTGCTCCAAGCCGACGCCGGGTGACGATCGATATTGCTGCGGCAATTAGTGTGGCGGTGCGCTCGCAACCCGGCCCGATTCCGCAGATTGTCGGCCTGTTTGTGAACGAAGCGGCGCCGGCGATCAATGCGGTTGTGGACGCGGTTGGGTTGGATGTGATTCAACTCAGTGGCGATGAGCCGGCCGCTTTGGCGCAAGATCTGGCCCGGCCGGTGATTGCGGCGCTGCGGATGGACGGTTCGCCCCGTGAGGCCGGGTGGCTGACGTATGCGGCCACGCAGTTATCAACCTTTCCCCGGTTGTTGGTCGATGCCCATGTTGACGGAGCTTATGGTGGCACCGGCACCCTGGCCGACTGGAAGCGAGCGGCGGTGTTGGCGGCGCAAACGCCGTTACTGCTGGCCGGCGGGCTGAATCCCGCCAATGTCGCAACCGCGATTGCGGCGGTGCGCCCGGCCGGCGTTGATGTGAGCAGCGGCGTAGAGACGAATGGGCGGAAGGACGAGACGAAGATCGAGGCCTTCATTGCAGCAGCGCGTATGGCGTAGATTTGCCGTCGCCTGGTTGCGGGCGGCGCTGTATGGCTTTGTCGTCGCCCTCGGTATGACCGGCGGCGGCTTGTTGGTACGCTGGATTTTTCTGAACCGACGCCGTGTGGTGCTTCGCCCGACGGCGTATACCACGCCCCCGATCGATTCCGACGCGATCAACCCGCAGATGCGGCGCGTGATCGTGAGCGATGTTCACCTTGGCGCCGGGGACCGGCTGGACGATTTTGATGATGACGACCAGTTGATCGCCTTTATCGATCACTATGTCGCCGGGCCTGCGCCGACTGAGTTGATCCTTGCCGGTGACACGCTGGAATTTTTGCAAGTTCGCCTGCCGTTTGTCGATGACGACGAATACTCCGATCGGGCTGCCGAGTTGCGGGTACTCGCAATTATCAAGGCCCATGCCGGCGTGTTTGCCGCTCTGGCCCGTTTCCTCGCAACGCCGGCCAATTGCCTCACCTTTTTGATCGGTAATCACGACTTCGAGTTGCATTATCCGGCGGCGAAACATGCTATCCGGCGTACACTCGGGCTCGACTCCGACAATGCGCGGCTCCGCTTTGGCGTGAGCTACCGCGGCGGCGGGATCTATCTGGTGCATGGCAACCAGTTCGATAGCTGGAATCGCTTTCTGAATTTCGACGGGATCAGCGAACCGTTCGAGGTGCCGCGCGGCACGCAAATGGTGAAAGAGGTGGTGAATGCGCTGGAGGACGATCCATTGCCGCAGGCGCCGCTGCTCGATAATGTGAAGCCGACCTCGGCGTTTCTCTGGTATATGCTGGCTCTGCCGCGCTTACGCGATCGGGCGGCACGCCGGTTTACCTTGCGCGGGATCGCCGGCTATATTCAGGTGGCGGCATGGCCGACTCCTCACCAGATGCCGATCACCGGCGACGGGCCGGGTGGGATGCTGAGTGTGCCGGCGTTGGCCTGGTTCTGGCAAGCAATTGCCGTGTTCCGCCGCGGGCGCGTGGCCCGCCAGCAGCAAGTGTCGCGGAGTGTCGGTCAGGTTGCCGAGATTGTCGATCCGCCGAATGAGGTGATCGATCGGGTGCAGATCGAGGCGACGCGACGCTTTGAGCGTGAGGCACGGGCGTTTCGCGATCGCTATGCTCGCGAGATGCTTAATCTGGCCCGTAGTCCCGAGCATCGCCATCTGACGCTGTTTGTCTGCGGGCATACTCATCGCGCCGCAGTGGTGCCGCTCGGCCTGGGCCAGTACTATGTGAATACCGGCACCTGGACCGAGATCATCTACGATCTGGCGACAATGCGCCGCCAGGAACAGCGCTTCCCGTTTCTGGAAGTGACCTATCCCGACGGTGATCGGCCCCGCTGGAGCCTGTTGGTGTGGTATGGCCGCGATGAAGCGGCGCTGCTCTGGCAGGAAGGAAGTGCGGCGGCGGGACGATTGCGGGGCCGGGAGGCGCGAGATCAGGTATAATTCGCGCGAACCGGATGTGTGTGTTTGTCCAAATCTGCCGATATACGCGTGTTTGACGCGCTACGACAGGAGGAATGTATGAAGGCTTTGCTTCGAATTGTCGCGGTTGCCGCTGTGGTTGGCTTGATTGTGGTTGTGGTGCGCGCTATTCGTCAGTATCGTGAGGATAGTGTGTTCGATCTGGCTCCCGCTGCGGCCGGTGGTGCTGAGGCGGGCCAGAAGCGCAGCATTAGCCCCGAACTGCTGAGTATCCTGGCCGATCCGGCCGACAAAGGCCCGGTTGAACTGGTTACCGATGAGGTGGGCAAGGAATGGCTGGTGAATCGCCGCAACGGTTACCGCTATCCGGTTGAAGATGGTATTCCGATTATGCTGATCGAAGAGGGCGAGAAGAACAAGGACGAGCGCCTGATCCAGAAGTGATCCGCGCGAACCAGGAACCGAGAACCGAGAGCCTAAACGGTTCTTTGTTCTCGGTTCCTGGTTCCTGGTTCCTGGTTCTCGGAAAGCGAAAGCATGACTACTGAGACAATTCCCGGCCGCTTCGGCCCCTACGGCGGTCGTTATGTCCCCGAGACGTTGATCCCGTCGGTGACGGCACTGGAAGCCGCTTACGCCGAAGCTTCGGCCGATCCCGACTTCTGGGCCGAGTTCGATCATCTCCAGCATACCTACACCGGCCGGCCAACCGCCCTGACCTTCGCGGCCCGCCTGACGGAACATTGCGGCGGCGCGCAGATTTATCTCAAGCGCGAAGATCTGGCCCATACCGGCGCTCACAAGATCAATAATGCGCTTGGCCAGGGTTTGTTGGCCAGACGCATGGGTAAGCGGCGCATTATCGCCGAGACCGGCGCGGGCCAGCACGGTGTGGCTACGGCGACGGTCTGTGCGCTGCTTGGTATGGAATGTGTGGTCTATATGGGCACGGAAGATATGGCCCGCCAGCGGCCGAATGTCTTTCGTATGCGCCTGCTCGGCGCGGAAGTTCGTGGGGTTGATAGCGGCTCGCGCACGCTGAAAGATGCGATCAATGAGGCGATGCGCGATTGGGTCACCAATCCTGAAAGCTACTACCTGCTCGGCTCGGCCCTCGGTCCGCACCCATACCCGACGATGGTGCGCGATTTTCAGCGTGTGATCGGCCGCGAGGCGCGCCAACAGATGCTTGCGACGGTTGGCCGTTTACCCGATGTTGTTGTTGCCTGTGTAGGCGGCGGCTCGAATGCGATCGGGATTTTTCACCCCTTCCTGGATGATGCGGATGTGGCCCTACGTGGCGTGGAAGCCGGCGGGCGCGGCGCAGTGCTTGGTGATCACGCGGCGCGGTTCCTGAGCGCCAGCCCCGGTGTGTTGCAAGGCACCTATTCCTATGTTCTTCAGGATGATAACGGCCAGATCGCGTTGACGCACTCGATCTCGGCCGGGCTGGATTATGCCAGCATCGGTCCGGAACATGCCTGGCTGCACGATTCCGGCCGCGCCACCTATACCACTGCCGATGATGAGGCGGCGCTCGACGCATTCGAGACCTGCGCGCGCCTGGAGGGGATTATTCCCGCCCTTGAGAGCGCCCACGCCGTTGCCGAAGCGTTGGCGATGGCCCCTAAGATGCGCCCCGATCAGATCATTCTGGTTAATATGTCCGGGCGCGGCGACAAGGATATTTTCACCGCCGCCGAAGCGTTGGGTGTGACGATTTGAAATGCAGAATGCAGAAATTCTGCATTGGTACCGTTCACCGCCCCGGCTTCGGTTGGCGGTTCGTGATTCTTTTGTGGTCGCGCTTGAACAGTGTTGTTCGTCCTGCAAGCGATGAGGCGCAATGGATATTTGCGTGATTTTGAATCCGGCGGCCGGGCGCGGCCAGGCCGGCCGGCAACGCCCGGCGATCGAGGCGGCCCTGCGGAGTCAGGGGGTTGAGTATGAGTTGCTAACTACCCACGCTCGCGGCGGCGCGACCGAGTTGACGTTTCAGGCTGCCGAGCGCGGGCGTACAACGGTGGTGGCGATCGGCGGCGACGGCACCCTGAACGAGGTGCTCAACGGCCTGGTCGATCTCGGCCCGCAGGCGCCTGCATTGGCCATGATCCCCCTCGGCACCGGCAGTGATTTTGCGCGCATGTTTCGCGAGTTGCGCCCCGATGATTTTGCCGGCGGCGCCCGCCGGATCGCTTCCGGTCAGAATCGTCCGATCGACGCGGCGCGAATCACCGTCTATGCCGGTCGGCAAACCCTGCGCCGAGCCTTTATCAACGGCCTTGGTATGGGCCTCGATGCGGCGGTCGCCGTCGAGAGTCTGAAGATCCGCCGTTTGCGCGGCTCGCTCGTTTACTACTGGGCGATCATCAAAGCCCTGGCAACCTATCGGCCCGGCCCGATGCACGTTCGCTACGACGGCGGCGAGTTGAACCGCCCGCTGTTCTTCGCCAGTGTCGGCAACGGGCGCTTTCAGGGCGGCGGCTTTTGTATGACTCCTGCTGCGGAACTTGATGATGGCCGGCTTGATCTGTGTGTGGTCGATACGTTGGGGATGGGCAAGGTGATGCGTTACCTGCCGTTGCTGCGGGCCGGGCGCCATACACGTCTGCCCGAGGTGACGATGGCACGCTCTAAGCGGGTGGAAGTCAGTTGCCCAACCGGCATTCCGATCGCAACCGATGGCGAGGTTGTCGCTACTGATGCGACGCGGGCCGAAGTTGAGGTGTTGCCGGGGGCGGTGCGACTGGTGATTTAATCCGGTAGCCGTAGATACGTAAGGGCGAAGCATTTCGCTATGCGAAATGCTTCGCCCTTACGCGCGGGATGCTTCGCCCTTACGCGCTGATCTCGGGGACGTTCACCGTGATTTTGCGCGGCTGAACCTCTGCGGCCTTGGGGATGCGCACGGTCAGCACACCCTGCTCGTAGCGGGCCGCGATCCCCTCGGCGTCGATCGGCCGGGTGAAGCGGACGCTGCGGGCGAAACTACCGGCGGGTTGCTCGCGCCATACGTAACGCTGGCCCTCGTCCGGCGTCGGGTAGGTGCCGCGCACCGTCAGCACCTTGTGCTCCAGGGTCAGATCAAACGCCTCGGCGCTCAGCCCGGGCGCCACCAGTTCCAACGTATACCCCTCGCTGTCCTCGCGAACATTCAGTGCCGGGGTGTAGCTCGTGCCGGCAACGCGGTTCCAGTTCACGCTCGGCCGTGCGCCTCGCCAGACGTACATCATACTCATTGCAATTCGCTCCTTATATTCTATCTGTAGTCCCGAGATGGGAAGTGCTTTCACCAAGAGCCAGTATACCCCCCCGGTGTATGAAGAACGTTAGCGCAGTGTGGGAAATCTGTTATACTCAATCGGTACAAATGTGTTGATTGACGAGGAAGCATCGTATGCAACTGTTGTATATCGATCCGCGTGAACTTGAGGCCGATCCCGATGGGGTGCGCGAGGAGCCGGGTGATGTGAGCGGCCTGGCGGCCACCATCGCCGAACGTGGCTTGCTCCAACCCCTCGGTGTGGTCGAGACCGGCGCTGGACGCTACCGGGTGGTTTATGGCGGGCGACGGCGGGCGGCGGCGATCGAACTGGGGATGGAACGGGTGCCCTGCATTGTGCTCGATGCCGGTGACCCCGATCTGCTGCTGCGACAACTGATTGAAAATGTGCAGCGCGAGGATCTGAACGACATCGAACAGGCCCGCGCCTATGCCCGGCTGCGCTCACGGATTGTCGAGGAGCGCGGCAAAATGCCCGAAAACGAACTCGACGAAGTGGTCGGTAAAGCGGTCGGGATGAGTGGTCGCACGGTGCGGCGCTACCTCGGATTGCTCGATCTGGCCGACGAAGTGCAATTGCTGATCCGGCGCGGCGATCTGAGTGTGACCCAGGCCCAGCATCTGCGTAAGATCAGCAGCCCGAAGACCCAGGTTGAACTGGCCCATCTTGCGGTCGAAGAAGGCCTGTCGGCGGTGGAGTTGGGTAAGCTGGCGCAGTATTTCGCCGTCAATCCGAATCTGACGGTTGAAACGGCTTTGCAGGCGCTTGAGCAGGGCATGGAGCTGCGCACACAGACCGGGCCAGAGGTGACGATCGCCGGTGGGCCGTTGGCGCATACAAGCGCCGCCAGTGTCGATCGGCCCGAATCCGACGCCGATCTGTGGGATGATAGCGAGGATAACGGCGACAGCGGCGGGTATCTGACGGTTGAAGAAGATACGATCGAGAACCAGCCGAAGAATAAGGCGCGTGTGTTCCGTATCCGCTCACTCGATCAGATGGTCGATGAGACCGACCGGCTCTCGCGAACCTATATCGAAGGCGATCTGGTTAAGTGGGTCAAGAGCGACGACGGTGCGCCGTTCAAAGTACGGCTGTTGCTCAAGCAGTTGGAAACGCTTTCGCGAGCGCTACGTGAGCTGGTGCATGAGCAAGGCTGGGAGGCGGAAGAGTAAAAAAGCGGCGTGCGATTGTTGACATAGCCGGCAATCGCACGCCATCCTTAATGATTCTCGCCAAAAAGCTGGATCAACTCGCTGATTGTACGATCGCGTGGTTGTTCTTCACCTTCCAGGCAGTTATGAGCGTAGCAGCGTAAGACGACGTTGTTGACGCTGGTGAGCGCCGAGCGAACTGCCGTAATTTGCGTCACGATATCGCGGCAGTCGCGATCTTCCTCCACCATCCGCTGCAGGCCGCGCACCTGGCCCTCGATCCGACGCAACCGGCGCATGACATCGTCGCGGTTAGTGGCGGAAATCGGGCGAACCGGTCGATCTTCCATAGCGGCCTCCACGTCGGTGTTGTCGGCGAACTTACGCCAACACCTTGTCGAAGGCGCTGCGGTAATCGGCTTCGGGGCGCGAACCGATCAGTCGGCCGACCTCCTCGCCGTTCTTGAAGATAATCAGCGTCGGGATGCCCTGAATGCCCAACTTACCGGCCCACTGTGCGTGCTCGTCGGTATTGACCTTGGCGATCGTCAGCTTGCCGTCGTACACACCGGCGAGCTTGTCGAGCGTAGGCGCGATCACGCGACACGGGCCACACCAGGGCGCCCAAAAATCAACCACAACCGGCGTATCAGCCTTCAAAACCTTCTGCTCGAAATCACTATCGGTGACGGGAATCGGCTTTGCCATATGGGCTTCGCTCCTCTCAGTTCCAAAACTCCGGGTCGGCGTCTCCGACCCGCGTAGAATGCTTCCGTAGAGATGTTCCAACATACGTTGTTTTCACATTGTATGCCAGCATACCCCCCCGAGGTATTATGATACGGCTTCGAACCGGGATTGTCAAGTTAAGCCGGCGTACGCTTATGCTATACTAATCGTGTGGAACGCCTTATTCTGCGTTGATTTCTTGCAGACGACTGCGCAATAAACATTGGTGAAGGAGGAGCGCAATGGCAACCATCGGCAAGAACGTGCCGATTACGTGGCTGGGACATGCGACCTTTCATCTGCGAACCCCTGAAGGGCGCGGCATTTTGATCGATGGCTGGGTTGACGGCAATCCGGTCTGTCCCGACCCACTTAAGGCAAAGGTGCGCGAAAATCTCGCGGCGATCTTTGTTACCCACGGCCACTTCGACCACATCGCCGATGTTCAGGAGGTGGCCCGTGATACCGGCGCAACCATTGTTTGCCAGTACGATCTGGTGCCGTACTTCGAAGGCCAGGGTTGCTCGGGCGAGCAGTTGCTCGGCTTTAATAAGGGCGGTACGGTGATGGTGGCCGATGTCAAGGCGACGATGACGAATGCTCATCATTCCAGCACCGCCTATGAGAATGGTCAGATTATCAATCTTGGTACGCCGGCCGGCTATGTGTTGCGCTTCAGCAATGGTTTTACGGTCTACCATACCGGCGATACCAGCGTTACCATGGATATGCAGATTATCGGCGAGCTTTATACGCCCGATCTGGTGATCTTGCCGATCGGCGATCATTTTACAATGGATCCGCGCCAGGCGGCCTATGCGCTTAAGCTGATTAAGCCGACATACGCTATTCCTGAGCACTTCGGAACCTTCCCCATGCTCACCGGTACGCCGCAGGCGCTGGCCGAGGCGTGTAAAGAGTTTGATGTGACGACACAGATCATCGGTTTGCAGCCCGGCGAGACGGTTGCGTGATGAAGATCATTGTTCCCGCGCAGATCCGCGCACTGCTCGAACCACAGTTGCCCGCCGATATCGCCCCGGTCTGGATCGATCCCGACGGCAACTTCACGGGTGATCCTGCCCCGGCACTGGCCTATTTTCGCTGGTGGACCGGCCGGCCCGTTCTGGAGAAGGTGCTGGCTGCGGCCGCAGATCTGCGCTGGCTGCACACACCAAGCGCCGGCGTTGATCATCTGTTGATCCCGCCGGTGTTGGAGCGTGATATTACCCTGACGAATAGCGCCGGTGTCCACGCAATCCCGATCGCCGAGTTTGTGATGGGCTTTGTGCTCAACCATAGTAAGCAGTTGCCGGCCTATGCCGCAGCGCAGGCGCGGCCGCTGGGATGAGGAGATCCGGCCTCAGGAGTTGTACGAGCGCACCATGCTGATCCTGGGGATCGGCGGGATCGGGCAGGCGATCGCCGAGCGTGCTGCGGCCTTCGGGATGCGGGTGCTCGGCGTGCGCCGTAATCCGCGCCCGATGCCCGGCGTCGAGCAGGTACTTGGCATGGATCGCTGGCGTGAACTGCTTCCCGCCGCCGATTATCTGGTGATCGCCGCGCCGCTCACACCCGAAACGCGCGGTATGGTCGATGCCGCCGCATTGGCGGCGCTCAAACCCGATGCCTACCTGATCAATATCGCCCGTGGACCACTGGTGGATGCGGCGGCGTTGATCACATGTTTGCGCGCAGGCCGGATCGCCGGCGCAGCGCTCGACACCTTCGATCAAGAACCGCTGCCGGCCGATCACCCGCTCTGGGGGTTGCCGAATGTGACGATCACGCCCCACACAACCGCCAGTTCGCCACGCATGCGCGAGCGCCAGATCGGGCTGTTTGTCGATAATCTGCGCCGCTTCACCGGCGGCGAGCCGTTACTGAATGTCGTGGATAAGGCGGCGGGATATTAAGTAAGGAGCGGACAATGCTCGATCATTTACGCCTGGTTGACCCGGAAATTGCGCGGGCGATCGAGAGCGAGGCCCAGCGGCAGCGCGATGGCCTGGAATTGATCGCCAGTGAGAACTACACCAGCCTGGCTGTGATGGAGGCCCAGGGTTCGGTGTTGACGAATAAGTACGCCGAGGGCTTGCCCGGCAAGCGTTACTATGGCGGCTGCGAGTTTGTCGATGTGGTCGAGCAGTTGGCGATCGAACGCGCCAAGGCGCTCTTCGGCGCTGCGGCGGTGAATGTGCAACCCCACAGCGGTGCTCAGGCCAATATCGCCGTCTACACCGCCTTGCTCCAACCCGGCGATACCATCCTTGGTATGCGCCTCGATCATGGCGGCCATCTGACCCACGGCAGCCCGGTGAATTTCTCGGGGAAATGGTTCAATATTGCGTTCTATGGCGTCGATATGACCACCGGCTATATCGACTACGACGACCTGGAACGGCAGGCGAAAGCGGTGCGCCCGAAGTTGATCACCTCCGGCGCGAGTGCGTATCCGCGCATTATCGATTTTGCCCGGATGCGCCGGATCGCCGATGAGGTTGGCGCACTGCTGATGGCCGACATCGCCCATATCGCCGGTCTGGTGGCCGGCGACGAACATCCGACGCCGGTCGGCTATGCCCATGTGGTGACGACGACCACGCACAAGACGCTGCGCGGCCCGCGGGGCGGCTTGATTATGTCTGATGAAGAATTCGCCAAGAAGCTGAATTCAAGTGTGTTCCCCGGCAACCAGGGCGGCCCACTTATGCATGTGATCGCCGGCAAAGCGGTTGGGTTTCACGAGGCGCTGCGGCCGGAGTTTAAGCAGTACGCAGCCCAGATCCGCAAGAACGCCCATGCGCTTGCGACGGGATTGAGTAGCCGCGGCTTGAAGCTGATCTCCGGCGGCACTGAGAATCATCTGATGCTGGCCGATCTGACCGGCTATGGGATCACCGGCGCTCAGGCCCAGAAGGCGCTTGATGCGGCCGGGATCACCACGAATAAGAACGCCATCCCCGACGATCCGCAACCGCCGATGAGAACAAGCGGCATCCGTATCGGTACGCCTGCCGTGACGACGCGTGGTATGCGCGAGCCGGAGATGGAACGGATCGCCGGCTGGATTATCGAGGTGTTGGAAGCCCCCAATGATACCGCCCGCCAGGCCCGCATCGCCGGCGAAGTGCGCGAATTATGCACGAACTTCCCGGTGCCGGCCGATATGGTCAAGGTGTAGTGTGGCGTTCGCGGCGTTTTGGCGGCAACTCCGGGTTGAAACAACCCAAAAAACGCAAACCGGGCTGCGATTACACGATCGCAGCCCGGTTTATGCTTGTCTTTTATGTACGTATCTGCCACTGAATCGTGAGTTGCTGCGGCTACCAGGCTTCCGTGGGCCGTTGGAACAACTGGCCGATCAGGCTTAGTGCGGCGCCGCCGAGGCCGATCGCAAGCAAGGCCAGGCCGGCAAGGCGTTGGCGGAAGTCGAGTTGGTTGCGCAGGGCCAGGGCGTTGTCGGCACGGAGTTGATCGTTCAGCGCGGTAAACTCGCTCATGGCACTATCGGCTGCGGCACGGGCCTGTGGGAAGCGGAAGCCTGCCGCCAGATCACCGGCGCTCTCCAGCATTGCGATCGCCCGTAACCCGCGCCCAACCCGGTCCTCATACTCGGCCAACACAGCGCTCTGGCGGGTATCTTCAAGTGCGGCGAAGGCCATGCGAGCCTGGCCGATACGCTCGGCGGCGCGCTCATAATCACCGCCAAGCAGGGCTGTGCGGGCATCCTCGGCCAATCGCTCGGCCCGCAGCCCATCCTGGGCGCGTTGCAGCAGATTCTCGATCGTCGCCAACTCTGCAGATTGGTACAACGAAGGATTCTGCTGCGCCACCGCCAATCCGCGCTCCAGATCCGCCTGCGCCTCGGCGTAGCGCCCCTGGCCGATCAGACTCGCCGCCGGGCGCGGATCGTAGCGTTCCAATACATTGCTGCGATAGCCGCCGGCCAGATAACTCGGCAGCCAGTTTCGCCACTCGGCTTCGAGATCGGCCGGTGAATCGTTGTAGGTGCGTTCGAGGGCCGAACGGTAGCCGCTGCTGCGGGCCGTGATCTCAAGAAAGCGCTGAAACTCGGCAAACCCGTAGCGCTCGACAAGAAATGCGACGATCGAGAGCGCCTGTGGGTAGGCCAGGGCCGGATCGCCATAGATTGTGTCGCGGCTATCGAGATCGCTCCAGCGTAACAGCCGATCCTGATCGACCGCCGAGCGTAAGATGGTGATCTTGCGCTCCAACTCCGGTGCCGGGCGCTCCATATACTGGGCGATGCCTTCGTGGAATCCGGTATTCAGCCGCCCTGCGCTCAGATCCGACACCACAATATGCGTCAACTCGTGGCGCACATTGTTGCGAACTTCTTCTTCGCTTTGCTGAAGGGTACGCTCGACGATCACCACCAGTTCGCGTCGGCGAAAATCGGCGTGTGCCACCACGCCGGGCACATTGCGCGCCGCCGGGTTGATCTGATAGTATTCCTCGCTGTTTGGATACAGGCGCAAGGTGAGTGGTGTTGCAGTGCGATGGGCGAACGCCAGGGCGATCTCTTCATAAACTGTATCGACAAAGGCGGCATAGCGTTCGGCTTCGGCTTCGCCTCCGGCGTTGTACAGGATCGTGAACTGGTCGGTGCGGCGCTCACGCCAATCGACGCTACCTTGTGCATACGCGGCCGGGGCAACAAGCAGCCCCAGCAACAGCGCGATCAGCGCGGCGAAGCTGCGGTGTGCGACAAAGGACATGTGGGATTCCGTGGTAATGACGGTTACGTTGCTCAGAGTCTACCAGATCGAACGGGTGAGAGCCAGAGCAACAAATCATGCAAAAAGCGAAAGGCAAAGTGCGAAATTACGGCCCCAGATCACGATAGATCGCGCCTTGTGGCGTCAGGGTGCTCTGAATCAGGCGTGGCGGCGCGGCATCCCAGGCCAGCGGTTGTGGCGGCCTGATCTGCTGCAAGGCGGCAGCGATAGCCGCAAACTGTTCCGGCGGGCTGTGCGGCCGTACCCGCGCAATCGTCAGATGGGGTTTGAACGCCTGGCGCTCGGCCTGAAATCCCAGTGCGCCTGTAGCGGCGATCACCTGTTGGCGGCGGGCCTGAAGGACTGCCAGATCACCGGCAAGTCCGACCCACAGCACTTGGGGGCGGCGGGGATTGGGGAAGACGCCGAGCCGATCGAGACGCAGCCGGATCGGATCTTGCGGCAAGCGGGCAAGTGCTTGCCGGAGCGGGGCAACCTGGTTTGCCGGCGTGTCGCCGAGGAATTGTAACGTCAGGTGGATGCCGTCGGCCGCAACGCGGCGCAATGGTAACAGTGGATCGAAGCGCGACTGAACCGCTGCCAACTCGTCCCGCAGCGGCGGCGGCGGCTCCAGCGCAATAAACAGTCGCAGCAACGGATCGCTCAGGGAACTCGCTCCATCAACAATGGCGCCTGACTATCGAGCGGCTCCGCATCACCGGGATGGATTCGGCGATAGGTGCCGTCGGGCTCCAGCACTCGGGCGCGCAGATTATCGTTCAGATAGACATCGAGCAGATTCTCGCGGACATACTGCACCAGATTTGGATCTTCAAGCGGAAACACCTGTTCGACGCGTCGGTCGAGATTGCGTTCCATCAGGTCGGCGCTGCCGCAATAGACCTGTGGATTTCCGCCGTTGTAAAAATAGTAAATCCGGCTATGCTCCAGGAACGGCCCAACGATACTGCGAACGCGAATATTCTCGCTCAGGCCGGGGATACCTGGTCGGAGCGAGCACATGCCGCGCACAATCAGGTCGATCTGCACACCGGCCTGTGAGGCTTCATACAGGGCGTCGATAATCTTGCGATCGACCAACGCATTCATTTTGAAGATCAGCCGACCATCGCCATAGCGGCGCTGGCGCTCGATCTCGTGAAGAATACAGTTGCGCAAGCCCTTGCGCAACGTCACCGGCGCAACCAGCAACTTGCGATACTGGCTCTGGCGGCTGTAGGCGGTCAGGAAATTGAACAACTCCGAGACATCGGCGGTGATGTCGGGGCGGCAGGTGAATAAACCCAGATCGGTATAGATGCGGGCTGTTGTGGCATTATAGTTGCCGGTGCCGAGGTGACAGTAACAGCGGATGCCTTCCTGTTCCTGGCGCACCACCAACGCCAACTTTGCATGCACCTTCAGGCCCACCAGGCCATAAACCACATGCACCCCGGCGCTCTCCATTGCCCTGGCCCAGATAATATTGTTTTCCTCGTCGAAGCGCGCCTTGAGTTCAACCACCGCCGTCACCTGCTTGCCCTGCTCGCGCGCGTGCATCAGGGCGCGGACGATCGGCGAATTACTGCCGACGCGGTAGAGCGTCTGCTTGATCGCAAGCACCTGCGGATCGGCGGCGGCAGCCTGAATAAAATCCACCACCGGCGCAAACGAGTGGTAGGGATGGTGCAACAACACATCGCCCTGGCGGATCGTCTCAAAGATCGAGTGACCGCTATGCAGCACTCCTGGGATAGTCGGGACGTGTGGTGCATCCTTCAGATCGGGCCGGTCGAGTTTCAGCAGCGCCATCAGATCGGAAAGGCCAAGCGGCCCGCGCACCTGATAAAGATCATTCGCATCGATCTTCAGATTCTTGAGCAAAAGCTGGCTAATCCGTTCTGGCATCGAATGATCGACCGTCAGACGAACCACCTCGCCGAAGCGGCGGAGCCGCACCCCCTGCTCGATCGTCGAGAGCAGATCGTCGGCCTCATCCTCTTCGATCTCCATATCGGCGTTACGGATCACCCGAAACGGGTAGGCTTCGACTACTTCGATCCCGGGAAAAAGCGTGGCGAGGTGGGCGGCGATCAGTTGCTCGATCCAGATGAAACAGGATTGACGGCTGGTCGGCATGTCTTCCGGGCCGTCACAAAGATCGCCGGGCAAGGCGATCAGGCGCGGCAGTACCTCCGGCACTTTGACGCGTGCGAAGAGCGCGCCCTTTTCGCGATCCTGGATCACGACTGCGAGATTCAGACTCAGGTTGGAGATAAACGGAAACGGGCGGCTACTATCAAAGGCCAGCGGCGTAAGCACCGGGAAGATCTGGCGCTCGAAGTATTCGGCGGCCCAGGCTTTCTGGCGCGGGTTCAGGTCGCTGTAGCCAAGCAGTTGAATGCCCTGGGCGCGCAGTCGCGGCAGCAAATCATCAAGAAACAGGCTGCGCTCCTGATCGAGCAGGGGCAAGATCGCCCGGCGCAGCGCGATCAATTGCTCGCTCGGCGTCAGGCCGTCGGGCGACTGCTTTTGCACGCCGGCGGCGATCTGTTGCTTGATCCCGCTCACCCGAATCATAAAAAACTCGTCGAAGTTCGCTGCAAAGATCGCCAGGAACTTGACCCGTTCCAGCAATGGTGTCTGTGGGTTGAGCGCTTCTTCGATCACCCGGCGATTGAATTCGATCCAGCTTAACTCGCGGTTCAAATACTTCGACTCGGGTGCGATTTGTAAGTCAGGGATTTCCGACATGCGCTGCTCTTCGACAGCCATCGGTGCTACTCCATCGCTGCACATTTCGACACGGTGTTTTGTAGTATACCAGCCCCAGCGCCTGCTTGACAAGCTATCTTGACATAGTACATATCCATCCGGGTCTTGTGCGGCGGCGAAGCCAGCCCCCAACCCCTCCGGAAGCGGTTGACACAAGGTTAAAACAATGCTACAGTATATACACGATTTCGTGTTTGCAAGGAGGCAAAACCATGCGGATCAGTATCGAATTTTGTGTCAAGTGAAACTACGCCCCGCGAGCCGCCAGTTTGGCGGAGGCATTGATCACGACATTTCGGCCGTCAGTCGGCCAACCGCACCCGATCGAGGATGTGCGGCTCATCCCGAGTGGTGGTGGGCGCTATGAGGTGATGATCGGTGATGAGTTGGTGTATTCAAAAGCCGCCACCGGCCAGCATACGACCAACGAGCATGTGCTCGCGTTGGTGCGCGAGCGGCTGGTCGATTAAGCAGGGGCGAAGCCTTCGGCCACCAGTGTTCCTTGGTTCTATGGCGCATCGGCGGCGCATGCTTCGCCTTATACGCGGCCAATAGCGTACACCCGTTCACAATGGTGTTACCTCCACCTTGGCCAGAATGCGCCCGACCATCGCCGGATCGACCCGCCCGCCGCCGATGGTAAGGGCGTCGGCGCTGCCGCAGGCCACACCAAGTGCAAGGGCCTGCGGCAGCGCGACACGGCGTATGATCCCGGCGCACAATCCGGCCAGCAACGAGTCGCCGCTGCCGACGCTGCTGACGATCTGCAACGGCGGTGGTGCGGCATGCCAGCAACCACTTGTATCGGCGGCCACTGCGCCTTGCGCTCCCAGGCTTACGGCCGCAAACGCAATCCCGCGCGCCCGCAACGCACAGACTGCGCCCGCGCTTCCGCAACCGTTTCAACCGGCATGCCCAATGCTGCGCTCAATTCGCTGCCGTTCACCTTCACTCCAAACGGGCGGGTTGCCAGGGCCGCTTCAAGTGCCGCCGCACTCGTATCCACGATCACGGGCTTGGCGGCGGCGGCCAGATCCTGCAGAAGTGTGCCGAGCGCAGCGGCTTCGACTCCCGCCGGTAAACTTCCCGCCACCACACAAAGCTGTGCTTTATCTGCGGCAGTTTGCACGCTCGCGGCAAATCCCGCCCAGTCGGCGGCGCTCAAGGTCGGCCCGGCCTCGTTCAGCGCCGTGGCGTCGTCGGCCCTGCGATCGACCAGCAACACACAGGTGCGCGTTTCGCCCGAGCGATGGCGATACCATTGCCCGACGATCTGTTCCGCTGCGGCCAGTTGCGCAACCTGATCGCCGGTCGATCCCCCGAGTGGTGCACAGACCAGCGCCGGTATGCTGAGCGTCCGCGCCACGCGGGCGACATTCAGCCCCTTGCCGCCCGCCGCCACCAATACCTCAGCGGTGCGATGTACCGCGCCGAGTTGCAATCCTTCAAACACCATCGTGCGATCGAGGGCCGGGTTTGGCGTAATAATCACCAGCATATGTTGATCACGTATTCGTACTACAAAGATTCCTTATCCCTTAACCATCGCTTAACTGATGAATAACATATTATTCATCAGACCACTTTAGGATGATTCTACCTGCGTCACCTATTACAAATTGTAGGCCATGTTGTGCCAATGTGTGCGGATGCACACAAACCGGATGAAGGGATGCCTGATTTCTGATGCCTGAGCCGCGCGACTGCGCAATCAGGCAGCAAGGATCACGCACGAGCCAGTGTGCGCAGGAAGTGGTTTATAGCGCGGTAAGCGCCTAGAACGAGGAAGTTATCATCATGGGTGGTCACGACGAGCACGATAAGTGGATTGTGCGTTCTACCGAAGGTGTCGGTGCTACGTTCGAAAGCATTCTGAAGTCCCGCCTGAGCCGCCGTGATGTGATGAAGACCGTCGGTGTGGGTGCTTCGGCGGTGGTGATCGGTTCACTGGGGATGGAAGCTTCTTCCGTTGCGGCTCAGTCTTCGCCGTCGCTCGCCTTCACCAAGATCGCGCCGACTGATCCGGCCTTCGACGATGTGGTTGTGCCTGAGGGCTACTACGTTCGTACGCTGATCCGTTGGGGCGAGCCGCTGACTGCCAGCGCGCCGAGCCACAATGTATGGGAGCAGACCCGCGCAGCCCAGGAGCAGCAGTTCGGCTATAACTGCGACTACGTCGGCTTCTTGCCGTTGCCGGTCGGCTCGACCAACTCGAATCGCGGGTTGCTTGCTGTGAACCACGAGTACACCAACGAAGAGTTGATGTTCGCGAACTATAGCTTCGATAACCCGACCGCTACGCAGGTTGATGTCAGCATTGCCGCCCACGGCATGTCGGTGGTCGAGATCACCCGCGCCCCCGACGGCTCCTGGAGCTATGTGCGCGGCTCGCAGTACAACCGCCGCCTCACCGGCTTCACCCCGATGCGCCTCAGCGGCCCGGCCGTCGGCCACCCGCTGATGAAGACCAGCGCCGATCCTGCGGGCACGACGGTGCTTGGCACCCTTAATAACTGCGCCGGCGGCAAGACGCCCTGGGGCACGGTTTGCACCGCCGAAGAGAACTTCCACCAGTACTTCGGCAACCTCGACGGCCTCGACAGCAACGACCCGCGCTATGCCATCCACCGCCGCTACGGCATGCCCCGTGAGGCTTCCGAGCGCAAGTGGGAGCGTTTTTACAGCCGCTTCGATGTTGGCCAGGAGCCGAACGAGGGCTTCCGCCACGGCTGGATGGTCGAGGTCGATCCCTACGACCCGAACATGACGCCGGTTAAGCGCACTGCCCTTGGTCGCTTCCGCCACGAGGCTGCGACCTTCACCGTTGCCTCCAACGGCCAGGTTGCCGCCTACATGGGCGACGATGCGCAGTTCGAGTATGTGTACAAGTTCGTTACCGCCGGTCGTTACAACCCGAACGATCGCGCCGCCAACATGAATTTGCTCGATGAGGGCATCCTCTACGTCGCCAAGTTCAACGACGACGGCAGCGGCGAGTGGATTCCGATGGTTTATGGCCAGGGTCCGCTCACCGAGGCCAACGGCTTCACCTCGCAGGGCGATGTGATGATCAACACCCGCCGCGCCGCCGACCTGCTCGGCGCCACCAAGATGGATCGCCCCGAGGATGTCGAGCCGAGCCCGGTCACCGGCAAGATCTATGTGGCGCTGACCAACAACACCCGCCGCGGTGCCGAGGGCCAGGCCGGCACCGATGCGGCCAATCCGCGCGCCAACAACGCCACCGGCCATGTGCTTGAGATCACCGAGACCAACAACGACGCCACGGCGGCGAGTTTCCGCTGGGAGATGCTCATCCTCGCCGGCTTGCCGAGCGACCCGAGCACCTTCTTCGCCGGCTTCGACAAGAGCCAGGTCAGCCCGATCGGCGCGCCCGACAATGTCGCCTTCGATAACCAGGGCAACCTCTGGATCTCGACCGACGGCGCCGCCCGCGCGATCAAGTACAACGACGGCCTGTTCGCCGTGCCGGTCGAGGGTTCGCAGCGTGGCCATGTGCAGCAGTTCTTCTCGACCGTCACTGGCTCCGAGGTCTGCGGCCCCGAGTTCACTCCCGACAACAAGAGCCTGTTCCTCGCCATTCAGCACCCCGGCGAGGGCGGCACCTTCGAGGAACCGGTCAGCACCTGGCCCGACCGCGTGGGCCTGCCGCGGCCGAGCGTGATCTACATCGGCGCCTGGGACAGCCGCGTGATCGGTTCGTAACTCCGGCGTAGCGCTCCACGCCGGGTGTCGAGATGCAAAATCTTGCGTCTCGACACCCGGCGTTTTATTTCGTCATCGCCATGTCATTCATTCGCCGGTGCGATCAGGTATACTGCCACTAAATTACCTTCCATTGTGAGGCAACCCGGCCTGCGGTTGTCATCCGCGATCACTAGAAATTCCAGGTGGCTTATGCTGCTCCGCCACAGCTTTCGTCGCGCCCTGGCTTTCCTGACTATTGCCCTGCTGGTGAGTATTCTGCCCGCTGCCCTGCCGCGTTCGTCGGCCGCGCAGCCTCAGCTTTGGGGCGACAAGGGTACGCCGTTCGGTGTGGTTGCCGCACTTGGTAATCGTGTTCGTAGCGACGAAATTCCCGCCGCCGTCCAACTGATGCGCGAGGCCGGTGTTCAATGGCAGCGCGAAGAGATTTTCTGGGACGTGGTGCAGAAAGCGCCCGATGGCCCCTTTGGTTGGGACGGCGACGGCTCGGGGTTCTATAACTACGATTTTGCGATCGATGCCCAGACTCGCGCCGGTATTCAGATCCTCGGTCTGCTCGACTATAATCCGGCCTGGTTTAAAGGCAAGAATCCCACCCTTGACGAGTGGATCGACGACTGGGGCGATTATGTGTATGCCACAGTCGCACGTTATGGCCGTGAACGTGGCCAGATCAAGTATTGGGAGCTGTGGAACGAGCCGAATCTGGCCAAATCCGGTTACGAAAGCGGCCTCTACACGGTGGCCGATTTCGTACGCATTCTTGAGGTCGGTCGCGCTGCCGCCAAAGCCGCCGATCCCGAGGCGCAGATTGTGATGGGTGGCCTGGCGAGTATCTGGAGCGAGCCGCCATCGCCGTTTCACTACGATTATTTCGATTATCTCGACCAGGTGGCCCGCCTCGGCGGCTGGAATCATATCGACATCATCGCGATCCATCCCTATCGACCCGACGCACCCGAGGGCGATGCATGGCGCCGCGATCAATCGTTGACGTTTCGTCAGGAACTCGATCGGCTCGATGGGTTGATCGCATACTACGGCGCGAAACCGGTCTGGCTGACTGAACTCGGTTGGTCTACCAGTAGTCGCTGGCCCGGTGTTGATGGCGATACGCAGGCATTCTTCCTGGTGCGGGCCTATCTGATCGCCCTGGCGCATCCCGGGATTGAAAAGATCTTTTGGTACGATTTCCGCAATGATACCCGCCCCGGCGCCCCCTACGATCGCCCGGTGTATGATGCAGGTGAAGTTGAATTTCATTATGGCTTGCTGAATCGTACCTACCCGCTCGATCCCAATCGCGCCGATCTGCGCAAGCCGTCCTTCCTGGCCTATCGCACCATGACCGACCAACTGGCCGGGTTGAGTTTGCAGGCAGTGGTGCGCGAGGGCGAGGAAGGTATGTTCTGGTATCGTTTCGCCGGGGTGGGGCGGCGCGTCGATGTGATCTGGCGCACCGGCGAAGGCGCGCCGCAGTTGGCAATTGACTGTAATTGCCGCGAGGCGCTGGTGCGCAGTTGGAACGGCGCGGTTCGTCATGTCGTCTACAGTGACGGCGGGCAGATCCTTCTGCGCCCGGAAAACCTTGGTGCGCCGCTGTATCTAGAGTACGATCCGCCCCTGGTGGAAGGCGGCGTCCGCTTCGATGTCACCGGCCATAGCCTGCGCGGCGCGTTCCGACGCTTCTGGGAGGCGAACGGCGGCCTGGCTCGTTTCGGTTATCCGCTTACCGAAGAGTTGATCGAACCGGAGAGTGGTAACGGGCGGCCGCGGACGGTGCAGTATTTCGAGCGCGTGCGCTTCGAGCATTTCCCTGAGTTGAGCGGTACGCCCTACGAAGTTCAGCTTACCCGCCTCGGCGATGAAGCTCTGCGCCGGCAGGGGATCGATTGGCGCCAGTTGCCTGGCGGAGGAAGCGAAAATGTGCCGCTGGAATGCTTCTATTTCGCCGAAACCGCCCGCCGGATCTGCCCGCCCTTCAGCGGCGCCTGGCAATCGGGCGGCGGCCTGGATCTTGTCGGTTTGCCCCTTACCGAAGCTTTTCCGGTGATAGCTGCCGACGGCCATACCTATACAGTGCAGTATTTCGAGCGCGCCCGGATCGAACACCATCCGGTCAATCAGGGCACCCCCGCCGAAATTCAACTCGGCCTCCTCGGTCGTGAGTTGATCACCACATGGGGTATTGCGCCGTAGGGCGAAGCATTTGTCGCAAAGCGGCAAATGCTTCACCCTACGGCGGCCCCGGCACCGGAATTCCGCATTCCCATGGTGCATGGTGCATGGTGCCTTGATACCCCTCAGACTTAGGACTGATTTCCCCCCTCCTTAACACCTTCTTAACAAACTCATGGTAACTGCTTAATCCTCGGCGGCTAGAATATCCACGTCCTGCGAACGATAGCGCATTGGTGTGCGCACAAATGTTTGTGTCGATGTCCCCGACGACATCAGCACCACCCGCTCCGTAGCGGACATCAGCAGATTCCACATGGAGTCGGCACACTAATGGTGTGTGTCGCGACAAGAGGAGAGACTATTTATGTTCGGATCTGTTCGCCGTGTATCAGCCATGCTGATGCTTATGGTGTTGATCGTGCCCGTTATCGCGGCCTGCGGTGGCCAGCCTGCCGCCCAGCCCACTGCCGAGCCAGCCCCGGCAGCCACAGATGCCCCGGCTCCGACGGCGGCTCCCGATAGCGGCTTCCTTGCCTATGGCGCCCCAATCGAGGGTTTGTCAGGGTTCTGCTTGGATTGCTTGTAGGCCTCAATGCCTCCGCCGATTGCCGCGCCGATAACCGCGCCGAGGGCGATAATGCCAATGACGACGAGCGGCG
>JAAUQO010000299.1 GCA_012032775.1 Oscillochloris sp.
TTCCAACTTAACGTTCGTATAGGGAAAACGCGGTGGTGGCGCCATCGCGGTAAAACACATTACCCGTCCAGGTTTGCGGACCGGTCTGTTGCAGCTTCGCCATCCAGTCTACGCGTGATGTCATCGAAAGAGTCACACGGCCACTAACGATATTCATAGGGTAGCTGCCATCGATGTCGATTCGAATCTCTTCCTGAGCCAGCGCGCCCGCCAGATCCAGCGCGCGCTGAGCGATCTCAACGATGCCGAGTTGATCGCGCGCGCCCGCCGCTTGTTATCGCTGGTTGCCGAACGCACCGGCGACTATGATGCCGCCATTGCCTTCGCACAATCCGGGCTCGATCTGGCCCGTAGCGCCGGGTTGGCGGCCCGAACCCAGGCCCACCTGTACAGCCAGTTGGCCGCCGGCTATTTTCGCCGCAGTGAGTACACGGCGGCCGAAGCCGCCTGCCGCGCGGGCTTGCGCCGATTACCCGAACAACCGCCCTCGCGCGAACGGCTTACCCTGTTGCAACGCCTGGCCACCCTTGACGGCCGGCGCGGGCGCTATCTGCAAGCGGTAGCGATCCTTGAACAGTTGGTTGGGCAGGCCCGCGAACTTGGCGACCCGGAGTTGACTGCGGCGAATCTGCATAATCTCGGCGTGTACTGCTACCATCTCGGCCGCCATGAACAGGCCCGGCGTTGCTATGAAGAGAGCCTGCAATTGAAAGAGCAGATCGGCGATGCGGCCGGCCGCCTACGCACCCTCGGCGACCTCGGGAATCTGCATCTGGCGCGCGGCGATACGGTTGCCGCCCACGCCGCATTTACCACCGCCGTAACCTGGAGCGAGCGCCTGAATATGCCGGAGCCGCTGGCGGTTGCCGCTGTGAACCTCGGCCAGTTAGCGTATGAGTCGGCCGATTACCCTGCGGCGCACACCCAGTTTCAGCGCGCCCTGAAGATCTACAGCGAACTCCAGGATCGCGACGCACAGGCCGACTGCCTTTACAAGCTCGGCGATGTCGCCCTGGCCCAGGCCGATGTGGCCGCCGCCCTCAATTATGGCGAGCGCTCATTGGCGTTGGCCGAACAGATCGATAGCCGGATCTTCAGCGCCTGCGCCCGGCGTGTTATCGGCGAGGCCTTAACCCTGGCCGGGCAACTTGATGCAGCCGCGCAAGCCCTGGCGGACGCGCGGCAGTTGCAGGATGCGATCGGCGATCCATTCGATACCGCGCTGATCCTGACGGCGCAAGCCCGGCTGGCGATCGCCCGCCGCGATCGCGTGGCGGCACAACAGTTCATCGCCGCAGCCCTGACCATCGCCGCCGATCAACAGGTCGCGTATTTGATCGCCGCCCTGGAGCGCTTGCGCGAACAGGTGGTCGCACTTCCCGATCCTGATTGATCGCACTTCGCACTTCACGCTTCGCACTTCACGCTTCACTCTTCGGGTTCGCAGGTGGGGTTCAAGTTCGCATTTTGCATTGATCCGGGGGGAATGTATGGCACGAAGATCTCAACCATGGCGAATGTTCGGCGCGATCCTCACAATGCTGTCCTTCGTGATGATCGCACCGCCGCCCCTGCCGGCTGTGGCGCAAACACAACCGGTTTCGTATCGTCAACTAAGCGCCGCCACCGGTGCTCCCGGCGCGAACGGCGGGCGTGACGCCGGCCAACCCGCACTTGCCTACGATAGTTTGCGCCAACGCTATTTGCTGGCCTATGTCTCGGATCAAGAACCCGGCGCCAATAATGAATACCATATCTACGGCCAGTTGCTGCGCAGCAACATGGCCTTTCTGAGCAACAGCAACCCCACTCAGAACCAGAGCGATCCGGCGCCGTTTCAGATCAGCACCACCGCCGCGCGTGAAGATCAAACCAGCACCCGCTCACGCGATACCGCCGACCGGATCTGGCGTCCGGCGCTGGTGTACAACAGTGTCGCCCGCGAATACCTGGTGGTCTACCCGGCTACCCGCACCCGCACGACTGCCGATGACGAGTACGAGATCTATGGGCGGCGCGTCAGCGAGGATGGGATTCCGCTCGACGCCGAGTTCATGATCAGCGATCAAGGCCCGCCCGGCGATGTAGCATTCGACGCCCGGATTGCCACGATCGCCTTTAATCCGTCCGCCAACAATAATGCCGGCGCATACCTGGTGCTCTGGCAAGGCACCACGCTGATCACGAATGATGACTCCGAGATGGAGATCTTCGGCCGCATGGTCAACTCCGACGGCAGTATGCCCGCACCGCAATTCCGGATCAGCAACTTCGGCCCCGACGACGACCCGACCTACGACGCCCAGGGGCCGGCCGCCGCTGCCAATCCGATCCGCAACGAGTTCCTGATCACATTCGCCGCCATTGCGCCCACAAACGAGCAGGAGGTGTATGGCTATCGTCTGGACGAGAACGGCGGGCGCATCGGCGCGATCCTGCGCCTGAGCGACATGGGTCCCGACGGCGACGGCAACTACGATGCCTTTGGCCCGACAATGACCTTCAACCCCGATGCCGAGGAGTATCTGGTGGTCTTCCCCGGCGTCGATGTGGTGCTCGGCGAGGCCGAGATCTATGGCCAACTTCTCGACGGCGAAGCACGCGAGACCGGCCCGAACGATTTTCGTATCAGCGATGTCGGTACGTACGGCAGCCCGCTCTTCGATGCCTTCGGCCCTGATGTCAGCTACAACCCGGGCAGCCGCGAGTATCTGGTAACCTGGCAGGCCGACGATCATTTCGATAACGATCGCGAGATTTTCGTCCAGCGGCTTACATTCGATGGTATCGAGATCGGCGTTGATGATGAACGGCTGAGCTTCCACGGCCCCGCCGAGTCGGCCAATTATCAGGCCGGCCATCCGGCGGTGATCGGCTCGGGGCCGAACGATCAGTTTCTGGTGGCCTGGACGAGCGACGATGATAATCCCGATTTCGGCACGCTGGAGAATGAATACGAGATCTATGGCCAGTTGTTCAGCTCTGCGCCGGCAGTCGCTGCCGTGCGCAGTATTCCCGCCACCGCCGACGACCTGATCCGCGAGATCGAAGGCGTCGAGGTCGAGATCACGTCGTTGATCGTCGAGTTCAGCAAATCGATGACCAATCCCTCCGGCAGCACGGTTCAGGGCGATGTCGATAACCCGGCCAACTATCGCCTGATCGATGCCGGGCGCAATCAGCAGGCCGATACAACTGCCTGTGGCGTGATCCAAAACGATGATCGTCTGTTGGAATTGAACTCGGTTAGCTACGACGAGGGCAGCCGGCGGGTCGCGCTTACGCCGCGCGATCCCTTAGGCGCCGGTTTCTACCGACTGATCCTATGCGACAACCTGCAAGATCTGCGTGGCCGTTTCCTTGATGGCGACCGCAATGGGGTGAGCGGCGCCGATTTCAGCCGCAGTTTCAGTGTGCTGAGCGATGCCGCACGGCCCTGGCTGGTGTTGCTGTATCTGGCCGGCGACGATATTGAGCCGGGCGCCGCCGCAATCCAGACCAGCCTGACCGAGCCGATCCAACGCTTGCTCGGCCGCCTGTCGAGTATGCCCGACAATCCGGCGGTGCGGATTGTGGCCCTCTACGACGGCAATCGCAAGGGCGACTCGCGGATCTTTGTGCGTGAGTCGAACGGCTTACGTGATGTTACCGCAGATGTGGCGGCGTCGCCGCTCTGGCCGGCATTCCCCGCCGATCGTGAATTGGACAGCGGCGGGATCAGCACTTTGCAGAATTTCATCCGCTGGGCGCGCACCAGCTACCCCGGCAGCGCCAACCATATGCTCGCTGTGGTCGATCACGGCGGCGGTTGGGCGCCCGACTTCGGCGCTGCCCAGCCCCGTGGGCGCACCAATGTCCAATCCGGCGGTTGGCGCGGGATGAGCCTTGACCTGGGTTCAGAGGGCGGCACGTCGTTCAGCACCGCCGATACGCGCCAGGCCCTGGCCGAACTGGGCGCCCTGGGCGAGTTCGATGTGGTTTTCTTTGATGCCTGTTTGATGGGGATGGTTGAGACCGCCTACGAAGTGCGCGACTTCACCCAGTATTACCTGGCCGGCCAGAATCTGCTCTGGGCCGAATTGGCCTACGATCGCTATCTGGCGCCGCAAAACCTTCACGCGAACACCAGCCCGCGCCAACTTTCCGAACAGATCATCAATCTCTACAATGCCGACGCACCCGCCGGCCAGCCCTACACAATCGCCGCGATCGACAGCCAGCGCCTGATCGATGTGGTCGGCCTGGTGAACAGCCTCGGCCAGTACTTGCTGAGCGAGATCAAGGCCGGCGGCGCCCGGGCCGCATTGGCCGAGAACCTGCTGCGCGAGGCCTACGCCGCAACCCAGAAGTTCGATTACGACTCGAGTTTCACGATCGATCCGACCGACGGCTATGTCGATCTGGCCGATTTCGCGCGGAACCTGTCCGATCTGGTGGCGAAACTGCCTGAAGATGCCGCGATGTCGGCGGCGGTGCGGCGCGACATCGGCGGGAATGCGGCCACCTTGCGCCAGGCGATCTGGGACGAGGGCGGGTTCACCAGCGCGGTGTTTGCCCAACGCATCGTCAACGGCAAGGTACGGATCGATGGCGTCGAACGAACCTGGGATTTCGCGCGCGCCAGCGGCCTGGCGATCTACTTGCCCCTCGGCGAGCGCGACAAACGCCCGACCGGGATCACAAGCGGGGGCGCACCGCTGGATGAGTCGCAGATCACCTACTACGCCAACCCCGATCAACTGAGCTTCAGCCGTGATGCCGGCCCCTGGGGCGCGATGATCGACGCGATCGATGCGAGCACACCGCCGCGCGATCCGGCACGGGGCGATTTCAACACGCCCTTCCCACTCGGTGAAACTCGTATCTACCTGCCGCTACTGAATGAATGAACCTGCCGACGCTCGCCCGGCGCGATCACAGATCACGCCGGGCGACGGCTTATTGGGCCAGCAAGGCCGCAACCTCGTCGGCGCGCGGCGGATCCGCGCCCGGCCGGGTACAATTGATCGCCGCAGTTGCTGCGCCATAACGCAACACCTCACGCAACTTCGCAGGCGATAGATCGAGCAGTGTCTGGCGATCGACGACACCATACTGCGACAAAGCCGCCAACACACCGGCGGTGAACGAATCGCCCGCCCCAACGGTATCGATTACTTTTACGGCGAAGCCGGCCACAGCAACCCGCTCGATCCCGTCGGGGGTTTTGCGCAGCGCCAGGGCACCCTCGCCGCCGCGCGTCAGCAGCGCCACCGCCGGGCCACATTCAAGTTGCGCCAGGGCATAGGCTTCAATATCGCTTCCGGGCGCAAGCCAGGCCACATCGGCGGCGCTGACTTTGAGAATGTCGCAGGCCGCCACCGCCCGCTCCAGGGTTGCGCGATACACCACTTCATCGCTGATCAGTTTTGGGCGGATATTCGGGTCGAGCGAGACCAAAGCCCGGCCGCGCAAGCGCTCCGCCGCCGTCAGTGCCGCTTCGGGCGTATCGCCGCGCAACAGGCTAATCCCGCCGAAGTGCAGCATACTCGTCTCGGCGAACAGCTCATCCGGCAGTTCGGCCGGGGTCAGCAATGTATCGGCGGCATCATCGCCATAAAATGTGAACACCGGCTCACCGCCTTCGTGGGCCACAAATGCCAGTGTCGTCGGCGCGATCGGGGCGGTCAACAACCAGCGATCATCGATCCCCTCGCGCTGCACGGCCCGCCGCAACCGGCGGCCGAAAAAGTCGGCACCAACCTTGCTGACAAATGCGGTCGGACGACCTAAACGGGCCAGCCCGACTGCGACATTGAACGGCCCGCCGCCGGGATGCATGCTAAAGCCCGTTACCTCGCCAGCGGTTTCAATCGGCAAAAAGTCGATTAAAATCTCACCCAGACACACCAAGCGTTGCATCACCGCGACTCCTTTTCAGAAAGGGCGGTCGTGATCGTGCGTGCCGGCTTCGGCGCCCGCAATCACGCCCATTGCACAGTATGAAACATCCATTGATTGACGCCATTATCACCGATCTGGCCGGCACACCTGCGCCCCCCGACGCCGTGAACATGTACGCCTCGGACGGCCCGCCGGGAAATGCGGTGCGCCGGGCAAACCTGCAACTGGCGCTGGAACTGGCGCTCGCGCGTGGGCCGGATCTGCTGCTGATCGGCGAAGCGCCCGGTTACCACGCGCGCGCCGCAC
>JAAUQO010000300.1 GCA_012032775.1 Oscillochloris sp.
CCGGCCTGGGGTGGTTGTGGGGCTGGGCGTACTTTGTTGCTGAGTGGACTAACCTTCTGGGCGCGCTCTACCGCCAACTCTACCGGCTTAGCCCGGCCTGGGCCTTGCTCTGGCCGTTCGGCGTCCTGAGCTACTTCATCATCGCTGCACAGGGCATGCAACGTGTCCGGCGCGGGCATGGTGTCGTCTGGAAGGGCCGTAGCTACAGCGGGTGATAGGAGTCGTAAGGTATCAGGAGATACTGTAAGGGCGAAGCATCTCATATAGTGAGATGCTTCGCCCTTACACATACACGGATCAGAAAAGAGCCTACTTCTCCTCGTCCTCGTCCTCGTCCTCGCCCTCAGCCTCGCCTTCACCTTCACCGTCGCCCTCAGCAGCCTCGGCTTCAGCCTCGGCCTCTTCGGCCAGCGTTGCCGCCATGCGCGTCTGGGTCAGCGCCACCAACACCAGGGCGTCGTCAGCCAACACCTTGTACAGCGAACTGGTAGCGAGATCGGCAACCGTCAGGTGCTTATCCGGGCTGGTCAACTTACTTATGTCAACCTCAATATTCTGCGGCAGGTTATCGGGTAGCGCCTCAACCAGCACCGTCGGATACAGCATATTTACCAGCGCATCGCCACGAGCGACGATCGGCGGCGCCTCGCCGACCATGGTAAGCGGCACCTCAACCTGTACCGGCTTGAACAGATCGACTACCTTGAAATCGACGTGCAGAATGCCGCGCGACACCGGATGGCGCTGCACAGCCTGAACAAATACCGCCTGTGTAACCTGACCATTGATCTTCATGTCGATCACGGTCGTCCGGCCGGCCTGGCGATACGTCAGATTGAAATCACGATCATTAATTTGAACTGAGACCGGATCAAAGCCCTTGCCGTAAACTGTGGCCGGCAACAGGCCGGCGCGGCGCAGATTCTTAACCTTCTTGCCCAAAACCGTACGAACCTCGGCCTCGATGGCGAATTTGTGAGCCATACTACAATCCTCGTCTGCTCTTTGTTTGAGGAGGGGAGAACGGGCTGCGCCCGCCGAGACCCTCCGGCGAAACACATACGACGACCGGCGCACGTACGCCGGTCACAGCGAACTATGATAGCACTGAGCGCCGATTCTGACAAGTTTCGGGCATAGAGAATCCAGAGCCTGAGCAACGTCCATATTTCAAGGTCATTCCAAACGCAGCGCAAGCTGTTCCGCAATTCGCCCGGCTCGCTGCGGATCGGCAAGCAGGGCGCTGCCAAGGGCGATCGCAGTGGCGCCGGCAGCCAGTAGCGCCCGTACATGTTCGGTTGTGGCGACCCCACCCATGCCGATCAAGGGCAGCGTAACCGCTTCGCGCACCTGTTCAAGCGCCTGAAGCGCAAATGGAAAGATCGCCGGCCCGTAGAGCCGTCCGGTCACAATAGAACCATCGGCAGCCGGCGCCCGGCCCGGCAAACCATCGATTAAGGCGAGCGCATCGACACCTACATCGGCGACGGCGCAGGCCAGTTCCGGCAGATTCCGCGCTTCGCCGGGCAGCTTCACAAACAACGGCAACAAGCTGGCCGCACGCAGCGGCGCAAGCAATCGCTGCGCCGCCAACGGCGTCTCGATCCCGTGCAGCGCCAACGAAACCTCAAACCCACACACGCCCTCGACACCCTCAAACGCGCCGGCCAACTCAACCAGTTCATTCGCATCGGCGCCGAAGATGCTTACAATCACCGGCAATGCCCAACCAGCCCAGGTTGGCGCATAACGCCGCTGCACCGCTCGCAAACCGGGATTATGTTCGGCGCCGCGATAGATCACACCGGCCGCAGTGGGAATCAGTTGCGGCAACGGGCGCACTCGCTGCGGATTGCAACTGATACTGCGCGTGATCAACGCACCTAAGCCGTGGGCAGCTTCCGCGTCGCTCAACCCTAACTGTCGCCCATACTCGACACCAAAGCCAAGGGCACCGGCAGCGGCGATCAGCGGCGTCGCAATCGACAAACTATGCGGGTTGTTCGGTGCGAGATCGATCATAAGTTCTCAGCAATTACGCCGTAAGACGGGGAAAGCCGCGCCTATCATACGTCCTAAACCTTGATCTGCTGCCAGCGCCGCGAGTTGAAACGGTAGAGCGACAGAATGGCCTGAAGCGTAAAATCGGTACACATTGCCAGCCAGACGCCCGGCAGACCCAGGCCGAGCCAACTTACCAGCAGAACCGTCAACGGCAGACGCACCACCCAGGTCGTGAGGATGCGGCTGAACATCGGCCAGCGCGTATCACCGGCGCCGCGCAAACAACCCAGGCAGATGAAACTCACTGCCAGGGCCGGTTGGACCAATCCCGCCGCGCGCAACGGATCGATCGCCGCCGCGATGATCTCGGGATCGCTGACGAAGATCCTGATCCAGGCTTCGGGGAAGATCACCATTGTTGCGCCGATCAGGGTCATCATCAGGCCGCCCTGCCACAGCGCCTCAAGGGCGGCATCTTCGGCCTCGTTGGGATCACGCGCGCCAAGGGCCTGACCGACAAGGGCACTACAGGCGGCAGCATACCCTAAGCCCGGCAAAAAGGAAAGCGACTCGATGGTAATCGCAATATTGTGGGCTGCATAGGAAGCCGCGCCCTGATCGGTGACGAAGCGCACGAAGATCAACAACGCCGACTGGAAGATCATCTGCTCGATCCCGGTCGGCAGGCCGATCCGTGCCAAACGGCGTGCCATATCATGGTCGATCCGCAGATTGACGGCCAACTTCAAACCCGAGTGGCCGCGCAGCAACAGGCCGAGCAAAAAGATTCCGCCGACACCGCGCGCAACTGCCGTGCCGACCGCCGCACCCTCGACGCCAAGGGCCGGCAAACCGAATTGTCCATTCACCAACAGCCACGAGATCGCAATATTGGCGGCGTTGATGCCGAGCATCACCAGCAGTGGCGTGCGCGTATCGCCGGCGCCGCGCAATAATGCCGTTCCTACCAGCAACAGCGCCGTCGGCACAAATGCCGCCGCCGTGATCTGCATGTAGTGCGTCGCCGCCAGGAACGACTCGGCCGGGGCATTCAATAGACGCAAGAAACTTCCCGCACCGAAGATACCGCCCAGCATCGCCAGCAAGCCAACGACCACCGCCAGCATCAACGACTGATGCACCACCCGCGCCTTGGTGCGCCGGTCGTCGGCGCCCACCGCCCGCGCAACCAGGGCCGTCGCACCAACACCCACCGCCATGAACAACACCATCGCCACCCAGGTCATCTGGTTGCCCAGGCCGACAGCGGTGAGTGCGGCGGCGGAATCGTAGCCCAGCAGCGTGATTGCCGCCAGGCTCAGATTGCCGACCAGATAGATGTCGGCCATGCCGACCAATGTGTTCAGAAGTTGTTCGCCCACTGCCGGCAGGGCGAGCTTAAATACTTTGCTGCGGGTTGATGGTTGCGCGCTGCCTTGAGTTGCGAGTCGATCAATATGAGAACTTGCCGCCATATAATTCGTTGCTTTATCAAAGATTGACTAATCAGATACTACACTCAGTATACGTGCAGTATCGGCAGCAGATCTTCTCGGCAACTGCGACATTAGTCTGAAATTGGTTTACGGCTATTCACGATAGCCGCGCTCATAGAGCGCCGCCACCGCTGCGGCGGCTTCATCCCAGGGCAGGATGTGGTCGGCGTAGATAATGTTGCCCTCGTGGCCTTTGCCCAGCAACAAGATCAGATCACCGGGTTGGGCGGCGTCGATCGCAGCCCTGATCGCGGCCGCCCGGTCGGGGATGCGCAGATAGTCGCGGCCTTCATGGTAGCCGGCCTGAGCGGCGCCCGCCGCGATCTCGGCGATAATCGCCGCACGATCTTCACCACGCGGATCTTCGTCGGTGAGTACCAGCAACTCGCAGTAGCGGGCCGCGATCGCGCCCTGCAACGGGCGTTTCGCTCGGTCGCGCTCACCGGCGCTGCCGAACACGGCGATCATGCGGCCCTGCGTGAGCGGACGCAGCATACTCATCACCTGCTCGAATGAGTCGGGGTTGTGGGCGTAATCCACGATCACATCGAATGGCTGGCCGCAACGCACCGGCTGCATACGCCCGCGCGGCGCCCGCACCTGGGCCAACGCCGTTATCGCCGTGTCGAGGGTCGCACCCTGGGTGAGCGCGATACTCACGGCGGCCAGGCTATTGCCGAGGTTAAAGCGCCCCGGCAGCGCCAGCGTTGCCTCACGCGCGCCCCACGGCGTCACAATCCGGCAGTGCGCGCCCATAGGCGTGAGTTGCACATCCTCGGCCCGCACATCGGCGTCTGCGGCGAAGCCGAAGCTGAGCCGGCGCGCAGCGGCCGGGGCTGCGTCGAAGAAATAGTGCCGGTTCGGATCATCGGCCGAGACAATCGCCCAGCGCTCGCCGGGAGTCGCAGCTTCGCCCAGCATCTCGAACAGGCGAGCCTTGTCGGCACGATATTGCGCGAAGCTGCCGTGATAATCCAGGTGCTCATGGGTGATATTCAGCAGCACCGCCACATCGAAGGCACAACCGCCCAGACGATTCCAACCCGCCGAAAGCGCATGCGATGTCGCTTCGATCACGGCAATATCACAGCCGGCGGCCAGCATATCGCTCAACAGAGCCTGCACCTCAGGCGCCTCCGGGGTGCTCTGGCGCGTCTTATTCGGCTCACGCTGCGGCCCGATCTTAAACTCAACCGTGCTGATCATGCCGCTGCGCCGGCCACAGGCATCAAGCAGTTGCGCCGTCAGATCCGTGGTTGTGCTTTTGCCTTTCGTGCCAGTGATCCCGATCGTCGGCATGTGCCGGCCCGGATAGCCATACCAGGCCGCCGCAAGCGGCGCCAGCAGGGTACGACTGTCCGCCACCCGCACCAATGTTACACCGGCGGGTGCTTCACGCTGCCAGGAATCGGCGGCCACAAGAACTGCCGTGGCGCCACGCTCGATCGCCTGCCCGACATAGCTGTGGCCATCGACATGAAAGCCGCTAATCGCCACAAATAACCCGCCGGGAACCACCCGTCGCGAGTCGTAGGCCAGCCCGGCGATCGGCAGATCGAGGCTGCCGTGACTATCGATAACCGGCACATCGGCCAGCAGATCACGTAGTGATTTCATATGCTCTGAATATGCTGTCAGGTGAAGGCGAAGCATCCTTACACGGTGTCTGATCCAAGCAGCACCAGCAATGATACGCGCCGCCGAACCTTAGATCCGGTGCCGCACCAGCCGATACAACGGCGGGATCAGCGGCAGATCATAGGCCGGCAGGTAGCGTACAATCCGGCCGCCAAAACCCTTCTTAAAGCGATAAACCCCGATCAGCGGATCCTTCTGGGCCGCAGATTCAAGGGCGGCCCGCTCATCTTCATCGGCGGCGCCGGCAGCCCGGCCCAGCGCATCGGGAATCCCCCAGAGGTCGTAACGGCGACAACCGAGCTCACGGGCCCAACGTAGCGCATGCCATTCCAACCCATGGTTCGCGCCCGACTTCAAGCCGGTTTCAGTTGCGCCGCTGTACAGGTATACGCCTTGTTGCGCATCAGCAAAACCATATGGGCCGCAACGGTCGCTCCGTCGATTAGCGCCAGCAGCAAACGCGCTCGCGGTTGGTGCAAGTTAAACGCCGCCCGGTAATAATCGGCGCTATGGACGGCGAACTGCGCTCGTGCGGCGGTCGCCTGCATGATCGCATCAAAGGCCGGCAGATCGGCCTCGCTCCCGACCTGGATCTGTACACCCTGCCGCTCAGCGCGACGAATATCGGCGCGATGACCTTTCGAGCAGGCGGCCAGAATTTCGGCCTCAGAGCGGTTCAGATCGACGTGGATGCTGCTACGGGGCTGGATTGTGTCCACCGGCTGCATCCCCTGCAGAAGCGCCCAGGAATGCCGGGCATCGGCCTGCGGCTGATCTTCGTTGAGATTCGGCTCAATCCGCAGCACAACGGCCCGAGCGCGCCGGCTAAGGCGGATCATCCCGGCCAACAGCAATCTGTCGGCAATCGGATCATCGGCAAACAGCGGGCCACGCGGCACATAGGCGATGCTCAGACCGAAACGGCGTCGCAACAACAACTGGGCGCCGGCGATCAAGCGACCATCGCCGGCACGCACCGCTACCAGCCGCCGCTCCCAGCCGAAATCCGCCTTTAACGCGGCCCCAGGCCCA
>JAAUQO010000032.1 GCA_012032775.1 Oscillochloris sp.
TCGTACCGTCCGCATCGATATTCCCTATGTCACGCGGCTGCGTGATGAGCAGCGGATCTATGAGCGCGATTTTAATCGCAAGAAGGTTCGGGTTCATATCGCCCCGCATACCCTTGAGGTAGCCGCGATGTGGGCCGTGCTCACTCGGCTCGAAGATCCCAAAAAGCCCAACCTTACGCTGCTGCAGAAGTTGAAGCTGTATAACGGCAAGAGCCTGCCCGGCTTCACCGAGGATAATATCAAGGAATTGCGCAAAGAGTCGATCCGCGAGGGGATGGAAGGGATCTCGGCCCGCTATATCCAGGACAAGATCTCGAATGCGCTGGTTACCAATCAGGAAGAGGGTTATATCAATCCCTTCATGGTGATCAATGAATTGGAGAGCGGCCTGAAGAACCACGCCTTGATCAGTTCGGAAGACGATCGCAAACGCTATCGCGATCTGCTGTCTACGGTGCGCGAAGAGTACACCGAGATTGTGAAGAACGAGGTTCAGCGCGCGATCTCCGCCGATGAAGAGGCGATCAAGCGGCTCTGCGGCAACTATATCGATAATATCAAGGCCTATACCCAGCGCGAGAAGGTGCGCAATCGCTATACCGGCCAGTACGAGGAACCCGATGAGCGGCTGATGCGTTCGATCGAGGAGAAGATCGATATTCCCGAGTCGCGCAAGGACGATTTCCGCCGCGAGATTATGAACTACATCGGCGCTCTGGCGATCGAAGGTAAGACCTTTGATTATCGCACTAATGAGCGGCTGCATAAGGCGCTTGAACTCAAGCTGTTCGAGGATCAAAAGGATAGTATTAAGCTC
The DNA here is from genome assembly GCA_012032775.1 of Oscillochloris sp. Taxonomy (GTDB): domain Bacteria; phylum Chloroflexota; class Chloroflexia; order Chloroflexales; family Chloroflexaceae; genus JAAUQO01. The sequence goes on from JAAUQO010000032.1 coordinate 818, forward strand.
ACGTCGCTCGTCTCGCGGGTGATCGACAAGGATACCCAGGAGAAGATCGATGTGGTTAAAGCGCGCTTGATCCGCGACTTCGGCTACAACGAGCAGTCGGCCACCGATGTGCTGAACTACGTCGCCTCGATCTTCGCCCGTGGCGATACGCGGGGAAGTTATTAGCGATGAGGTTTGACGGATGAGGGATGCGGCCCCGCTCGGGTTCATCCCCTCATCCTTCATCTCTTATCCTTCCATATACCTATGTCAATGAAACGTGTTGATCGCGACCTCGGCCGGTTTCGGCAGATTGTGCGCGGCAAAATCAAGAAAGATCTGCGCAAATATATGTCGCAGGGTGAGATGATCGGGCGCCAGGGAAAGCGCTTTGTCAGTATCCCTGTGCCGCAAATCGATATTCCTCAGTTTCGCTATGGCGCTAAGCAGGGCGGCGGTGTCGGGCAGGGTGAGGGCGATGTCGGCGATCCAATCGGTCAGGGCGACGGTCAGCCCGGCCAGGGTCAGGCCGGGGGTGAGCCCGGTCAGCACGTCCTTGAAGTCGATGTCACCCTTGATGAACTTGCCGCGATTCTCGGCGAAGAACTTCAGTTGCCCAATATTCAACCCAAGGGCCGGAAGAATATTGTCAGCGAAAAGGATAAGTATTCCGGTATCCGGCGTACCGGCCCGAATTCGCTGCGCCACTTCAAACGCACCTATCGCGAAGCTCTGCGTCGCCAGGTGGCCTCCGGTGAGTACAACCCGATCGATCCGGTGATCGTTCCCATTCGCGACGATATGCGCTTTCGTTCCTGGAAGGAGACGATGCTGCCGGAGTCGAATGCGGTGATCATCTATATGATGGATGTTTCCGGTTCGATGGGTACCGAGCAGAAGGAATTGGTGCGGATTACCGCCTTCTGGATCGAGACCTGGCTGCGTTCGCAGTATAAATCGATCGATATTCGCTATATCGTACATGATGCAGCCGCGAAAGAAGTCGATCAGGAGACGTTTTATCATATCCGCGAGGGCGGCGGCACAAAGATCTCGTCGGCCTATAAGCTCTGCAATCGGATGATCGACGAGCGCTATCCCTCGGCTGAGTGGAATATTTACCCCTTCCACTTCTCCGACGGCGATAATTGGGGCGGCGGTGATACACGTGAGTGTATCGAATTGCTCAAGAACCAACTGATGACCAAAGTCAATCTGTTCTGCTATGGTCAGGTGCGATCGCTTTATGGTTCCGGCCGCTTTGCCCACGATCTGGAAGAATATCTCGGCTCCGATGAGCGGATCGTGATTTCGGAGATCGCCGAGCGTGATGATATCTACGACTCGATTAAAGATTTTCTTGGCAAAGGGAAGTGATATGTACGTGTTGGAAGGGACTGAGTACGCTTAGTCCTTTCCAACGCGCACCACTGTTCTATGAAAAATACGCGCATTCCTCCGCATCTTGATGCGCCCGCGAAGAGATCGAACAGATCGCCCGCGATTACGGCCTCGATTTCTTTCCGATTATCTACGAAGTCCTCGATTATCGGACGCTTTATGAAACCGCCGCCTTCGGCGGCTTTCCGACCCGCTACCCCCATTGGCGTTTCGGCATGGACTTCGATCAGTTGATGAAGGGCCACGTCTGGCAGGGTTCCACTATCTACGAGATGGTGATTAATACCAATCCGTCGTATGCCTACCTGCTCGAAGGCAACGAAGACGTTACTCAGAAGATGGTGATGGCCCATGTTACCGGCCACGTCGATTTCTTTAAGCACAATATGTGGTTTGCCCACACGAACCGCAAGATGCTCGACGCAATGGCCAATCACTCCACGCGTATTCAGCGGATTGTCGATCGGATCGGCTACGACATTGTCGAGGATTTTATCGATACCTGTCTGTCGCTGGAAAATCTGATCGATTATCACGCACCCTATATTCGCCGCCATGAAGCCCATACTCATCGCCCGATCGTCGGCGAAGATGAGCCGATCACCGTCGAGGGTTTGCCGGTTGAGCGCGATTATATGCGCGATTATATCAACCCGCCCGAATACCTCGAATCCGAGCGCCGTAAACTTGAGGAAGAGCGCGCCAAGCAGCGCCGCTTCCCCGAAAATCCCCAGCGCGATATCTTACTCTTTCTGATGAGTTACGCGCCCCTGGATCGCTGGCAGCATACCGTTCTCGAAATCATTCGCGACGAAGCCTACTATTTTGCGCCCCAGGGAATGACGAAGATCTTGAATGAAGGTTGGGCCTCATACTGGCACTCGACGATTATGACCCAGAAGGTCGCCTCGGCGGCTGAGATTATCTCCTTCGCCGACCTGCATTCAGGTGTGGTGGCGACAGGATCCGGCCGGCTGAATCCGTACAAGATCGGCCTTGAGTTGCTGCGTGATATTGAGGAGCGCTGGAATAAAGGCCGCTTCGGCAAAGAATACGACGAATGCGACGATATTGCCGCCAAACGAGTCTGGGATCGTGAATTGGGTCTTGGCCGTCAGAAGATCTTCGAGGTGCGTAAACTATACAACGACGTAACCTTTATCGACGAGTTCCTGACGCCCGAATTCGTGATCGAGCACAAACTCTTTACCTTCCGCTACAACCGCGACACCGACGTTTATGAGATCGCCTCGCGCGAGTTCAAGGAGATCAAAGAGAAATTGCTCTTCCGGCTCACCAACTTCGGCCAGCCGGTGATCATGGTGCAGGACGGCAATTACAATAATCGCGGCGAGATGTATCTGCTCCATCGCCACGAAGGCGTTGATCTTAAGATGGACTACGCTCGTGATACGATGCGTAACCTCTACAAGATCTGGTCGCGTCCGATCCATCTCGAAACTGTTATTGACGATAAAAAACGCCTGCTCTCCTTCGACGGCAGCGATTTCACCGAACGCCGGATCGACTGATTCGGAATGCAGTATGTAGAATGTAGAATTGTTCACATTCTGCATGCTGCATTTCTGCATTATGAATGTTGCATCACTTCTCAAATCCGCTGTTGATCGCCTGTCCTCAATCAGTACCACTCCGCGCCTCGATGCCGAATTGCTGCTTGCGCACGTACTCGCCTGGCCGCGGGCGCGCTTGCTCGCCGAGCGTGACTATCAGCCCGACTCCGCTGCCCAGGCGGCCTTTGCCCGCGCGGTTGAACGGCGGGCATCGTTGGAGCCGGTCGCGTATATCGTCGGCAAGCGTGAGTTTTACGGCCTGGAGCTTGTGGTTGATAGGCGGGTTCTGGTGCCGCGCCCCGAGACGGAACTACTAGTTGAGTTGGCAATCGCCGAAGCGCGCCGCTTTCAGCATGCATCCGGCCACTTATTACGGATCGCCGACATCGGCACCGGCAGCGGCGCAGTCGCAATAGCGATCGCCAGACATCTGCCGCAGGCACGGATCTACGCCGTTGATCTCTCGCTGGATGCACTTGCGGTGGCGACATTGAACGTCCGGCAGCACAATCTGCACGATCGCGTGAGCCTGCTTCATGGCGATTTGCTGAAACCACTACCCGAACCGGTCGATCTGCTGGTGAGTAATCCGCCATATACCGTGTTGGCCGAGGTTGAACCGAATGTCCGCGCTCACGAGCCGTGGCTGGCGCTTGAGGGTGGCCCTGACGGAGCCGCAATCTACCGGCGCTTGCTGAGTAGTATCACAAGCGCACTGCGCTCGCAGGGCGGAATAGTGCTGGAGATTGGATCCTGGCAAGCAGAACTGGTTTCCGGGCTGATACAGGCGGCGCTGCCTGCAGCCCAGATCACGGTGTACCAGGACCTGGCGGGGCGTGATCGTGTGGTGGTCGCCCGCCAATCGTAACGGTAAAGCCGCAATCAGGGCGGCTGTCGAAGCCGAGCTGCATACCGGGCAGCGCATTGGCAATCGTACAAGCTTGGTACGACTTTCTATAGTATAACACACCGGTGTAATCCAGCTGTCATCCCCAGTCGTAGACCACGCCGATGCCTCCGTTCTATAGTTTGGAACGAGAACATGGAGGCATCTATGACCGCTCTTTTCGTCGCCCTTGGCATTGCCGTTATTACATTATTAGCCCTGTTGCTCTGGTTTGTGCCGCATTTGTTGCACCAGCAAGCGCAACGCAGTGCAGCCGAGTCGGCGCAGTTGCGTGATATGCTGCTTGATATGCTTAATGAGCAAGAGGCGGTAACGTTGCGCCAACACCAGCTTAGCACCTCGATCGCCCATTTGCAGAATCAATTGGAGCATATGGTCGGCAATAGCCAGAACACACGTCAGGGTGAGCCGGTGGTCGAGCCGGTGGCCGTCCAACAATTGGAAGAGCGCATTGTTGCGTTGCAAGAGCAGATTCAAAGCTGGGTCGAGCTGCGCGGACACGTCCAGCGTGATGTTCAAATCAACGAAAACGAGAGTTGGGCTAATTTGCTCGGCCTGTTAGCGGCAATTCAGGATCGCGTCGGCCAGTTATCGGTCGAGCGTACCAATACCGGCGTCAACTTGCATGCGCGTGTATTGTTGGAAGAATTGGAACAGGAGATGCAGCAACTTCGCGGCATCTCGGAAGATATCGCGACGTTGCAATGGCGATTGCGTCGCTCGCTGCACGAGCGCGAGTCGAATATCTCGCTGCTCCGCGCCGGTAGCCAGGGTGGCGCGCGCTAGATCAGGACTATTGTTTTGCGAATCTGTTACAAAGGTGCGTTATCATAGATACAGGCACAAAGTCGGCAATTTTGTGAGATCAGCCACTTGAATAACTATTGCGCCTGCCTATCAGAAAGAATCGGCACGTTAGTATGAGCATCGTTGTTATCGACAATCAAGTCGTTCACTACGAGGTCTTCGGCCGAGGTCGTCCGGTGCTGTTTCTGCACGGCTGGCTCGGCAGCTGGCGTTATTGGTTCCCGACGATGGAAGTTGTGGCTGAGAACTTTCGCACCTACTCGTTTGATTTTTGGGGCTTCGGTGACTCGCGGCGCAAGGTGACGCAGGAGAGTATTCAGAATTACTCCGATCAGGTGATTCGCTTCCTTGATGAGCTGGGTATCGACCGGGTGCCACTGGTTGGGCATTCGATGGGTGGCATGGTTGCCCTGAAAACAGCGATCAATTACCCCGATCGGATCTCGCGTGTGGCGACGGTTGGCGCGCCTATTGACGGCGACTCGCTCTCGTGGTTGCTCAAGTTGACCGATCGGCCGATTTTTGCCGATGCCTTCGCTCGGTTACCCTGGTTGCGCCGCCAGTTGTTCCGCTTTTTCCTCGGTGAAACCGCCGACCCGGCCGTGAATGAAGTGATCGATGACAGTATCAAGTCGAGTGCACTTTCGTTGCGGCGCGCAGTAAGCTCGATGTGGCGCACCGATCTGCGCCCCGAGTTACCGCGTCTGCGCGTACCGGCCTTGATTGTCCACGGTGGTCGCGATGATATTGTGCATCCCAACCAGGCCGATCTTTTTGACCACGTTGGGGCGGCGGAAGTGGTGATGATGCCTCGTAGCCGTCACTTCCCCTTTCTTGATGAAGCGGAGCTTTTCAACGAGGTGCTGCTGCGTTTTTGAGAGCGCAGTCTCCTGCTGACCCACCACCGCCGGGAACCATGCCGCATCTGATCCGCGAGCGCCAACCAGTGTTGTAGGCGGGGTGAAAGATACCGTCTTTAAGGGCGAAGGACTTGCTATGCAAATCCTTCGCCCTTATGTTTTTACTTGCCCCTCGATCCCCCTGCCGTGCTGCGATCGTCCTGTGCTACAATCGCAGCACGATGATCACCCTGACGCTTGAAGATGTTGCGGCAACCTACGGTGATCGCCCCGTACTCAGTGGGGTCGATCTGACTCTGCACGGCGGTGAGGTACTGGTGGTGAGCGGCCCGAACGGCAGCGGCAAAAGTACCTTGCTGCGGCTGATGGCCGGACTCCAATCGGTTGTCGGCGGGCGAATTACGTACCGCTACGGCGAGAGCACGTTTGCCCCGCGTGAAGCTCAGGCCTTGATCGGCTGGGTCGCACCGGATCTGATGCTTTATCGCGAGTTGACGGCCCGCGAGAATCTGCGTTTCTTCGCATCAGTCCGCCGAATCACCCTTACGGATGAAGCGATCGATCAACTGCTTGCCGAGGTGGGCCTGGCGCAGCGCGGCGATGATCTGCTGGCGGCGTACTCATCGGGGATGGCCCAACGGCTGCGCTATGCCTACGCGCTATTGCACCGTCCGCCGGTGTTGTTGTTGGATGAACCGACATTGACCCTGGATGCGCGCGGGGCGGCAGTGGTTGATCAGGTGATCACCGCACAACGACGCCGAGGAATTGTAGTGCTTGCCACCAATGATCCGCGTGAGTTACGCTATGGCGATCTGATTTTGCGATTGGGCGATTAAAGGATTGGGCGATTGCGGGATTGCAGGTTGAATTATGCAGAATGCACGTAGCGACAAAGCACAAAAGAAGCAGCATGATCTCCCGGTCGCGCAATCGCTCCATGATCTGTTGGCGGCGGCCTGGGCCGTGTTGGCGAAGGATATTCGCAGCGAACTGCGCACCCGCTACGCGCTGAATGCTATGGTGTTGTTTGCCGCATCGACGGCGATGATGGTGAGTATCGGCACGACATTTATCGGCTTGCGACGTACCGAAGAGGCGCTGCAAATCCAATCGTCGTTGCTCTGGGTGGCACTGCTCTTTGCCGCGATCACCGGCCTCTCACGGGGGTTTGTGCAGGAAGAGGAAGCACGAACCATGGCGGCATTACGCCTGGCTGCGCCGCCGCTGGCGGTTTTCTTAGGGAAATTCTTTTTTAATCTGGCACTTTTATTGCTGCTCGGCGGTGTGACGAGTGTGCTCTTCGTGGTGCTGGTGCGCATTGAGATCGGGAGTCCGTTGGCGTTTGCGGCACTACTTGCCGCCGGCGGCATTTGCCTGGCGTCGGCAACAACTATTCTCGCCGCGATCATTGCGCGGGCGAGTTTCAAAAGCGCGATCTTTGCCGTATTGGCGTTTCCACTGCTGGTGCCGCCACTGATTATCGCCATTCAGGCAACCGCCCTTGCGCTCGACAATAGCGGCTTTGTCGCCGTGGTGCCTGCGCTGCGCTTCCTGCTGTCGTACGCCGTAGCAACCTTTGTTGCCTCGCTGCTGCTGTTTCGCTTCGTATGGGAAGCCTGACGATCCACAACCAGAATTTTATCTTATTCTCATAGCCCGCTGATCTTATCGGTCAGCGGTGGAGATTGCCGGTTGCCGGGTCGAAGATAAGGCATTGGGAAGGGCTAATGGCATGTTGCATTTCGCGGTCTGCCTTGGGTATTGGAATGTGGGGCCGGGAAGGATTTCCCGTGACGCAGCGGCACTTCATGCTACAATGTTGAGCGAGATTATCAAATAAAGCAAGCCGGATGTCCCTCCTCGGCCTTGTTGCCGCCCTACCACCGGTTGTGTGATACGAACCCCGGCCTGTATGTTTTACTGTTGTACACCAAAACCATCCTATAGTATGATATGTCATATCAACGCCTCTGCTGGGGCCTGGAAAGGGATGCATGATGTTCGAGCGCGTGGCGCAGATCGGCAAAATGCTGATCGGCCTATGGATCGCCGGCGTTGCAGTGGCGATGTTCCTGGTGGTGCCGCAATATGAAGGATTGGGGAACGCCGGCCGGATCGTGATTATGCATGTGCCGACGGCCTGGGTGAGCGTGGTTGCCTTTACCTTCTCGGCGATCTTCAGCGGTCTTTACCTCTGGCGACGTAACCCGCGCCACGATCATCTCGCACTTGCCGCCGCCGAGAGCGGATTCCTCTTTACGGCCCTGGCTACCGTCACCGGGATGATCTTCTCACAGGTAGTCTGGGGCGTATATTGGAACTGGGATCCGCGCCAGACATCGATTTTTGTGTTGTTGCTGATCTATGCGGCGTTGTTCGCACTCCGTTCCGCGATCGAGGATACCGACCGCCGCCGCCAACTAAGCGCGGTCTACTCGCTGTTTGCGTTTGTGACGATGCCGTTTTTGATGTTTGTTGCGCCGCGCATCGCCGACAGCACCTTGCACCCGAACTGCGCCTTTATCCAGGGCAGTGCGTGCGACGGGATCGAGTTGACGGTCGGGAAGATTGGGTTGCTTGGTGATCGCAAGGTGCAGTTGCTCGATCTGCAACAAGACGGCGATATTGTACGGGCGGAAGTTCTGGTGACGGAGCCGGGCTTTAGCGCCGAGTATACGTTGTTGCCGAGCTATAGTTTTGTCGATGAAGTGATGGTTGATCGGCCGGAATTTCAGGGGATGCGCTTCCAGATGGGTTTGGAGCGGGTCGATCTGGCGACCGGCACGGCATTGTTGAATATCGAGGCGCCGGGCACCGGTTTGCTGGAGAACCAGCGAACGCTGTTTACCTTTCTGGCGTCGATCTTCGGCTTTACGGCGCTGTTTTTCTGGATGATGCGGCTGCGGGCGAATCTGCTTGATGTGCAGTGGTTGCTGGCACGGCGCGAAGGGGCGCGAGGATGAATGTTGCACTTGAAGCCGGTGTTGCGATCTATGTGGCGATGGCCGTAACCCTGTCGGTCTGGATCGGGATCTTTATCTATCTCTGGCGGATTGACGCTCAGGCGCGGGCACTAAAGCGCAGCCTGGAGCGTGAACATACGGAACAAGCCCTATCTTCAGTTGCGCCGAAGGCTACGCTGACCCGTGTGCGCGAAGCTGAGGCCGAATCGGTTGAGCGGTAAGGAGTTGACGATGCGCATCAAGCCGTTACACATTGCGGGCCTCGGGATCATTTTGATTGCCGTGGTATATGGGTTGCTGGGTTTTCGCGACGGCTTCCGTTCCTACACCACCAGTGTCGATGAAGCAGTGTCAAGTTCGCGCAGTATTCAGTTGGCCGGCTTCCTCGGCAGCACCGGCGAGTACGATGCGAATGGGCGCTTTACCTTCATGATCCAGGATGAGAACGGCAAGTTACTGAAAGTGATCTCCGATGATCCACGCCCGGCGAACTTCGAGCAGGCGATCAGCATTGTTGCGATTGGCCGTTACGATAACGCCGAGCAGGCGCTTATGGCCGATGATCTGCTGGTGAAGTGTCCCTCGAAGTATCAGGAACAGTTCGACGCGCAGGCTGCTGTCGGCGGCTAGAATTCAGAATCTCGAATTCAGTATTCTGAATTCCTTGAAAGGTTCGTTATGTATCTTCTCGGTACATTTCTGCTGATTACAGCGATTGCAATGGCATTGCTGGCTGTGGTCGGCTATGTGATGGTGATTCGCGGCAGCGGGATCGCGCTGATGTATGGACGCTTCGGTACTTTTGCATCGCTCGGCGTTATCACGATGACCTGGGTGTTGCTGATTACGCTGTTCCTGGCGCGCCGTTTCGACATTGAGTATGTCAACGGGTACAGTTCGCGCGATCTGGATTTTTTCTTCACCATTGCGGCGAGTTGGGCCGGGCAGCCCGGTAGCTTCATGATCTGGGTATTGTGGACGGCAATTGCCGCCGCATTGCTGGTGAAGCGCGCGCGCCACTTCGAGCCGTATACCCTTATCCCGATCATGTTAATCCAGGCGACATTACTGTCGTTTGTGATTATCCTGAATCCCTTCCAGCCGTTGATCGATCCATCCACCGGCATGGCGGTGGTGCCGGAAGACGGCCGGGGGCTTAATCCGCTGCTGCACAACTTCTGGATGATCATTCATCCGCCGATCCTCTTCATCGGCTATGCACTTGCCACCATCCCGTTCGCGTTTGCAGTGGCTGCGCTCTTGCGGCGTGATTACGATACCTGGATCGTTCGTGCAATGCCCTGGACGCTCGGCGCATGGAGTTTCCTTGGCCTGGCACTTTTGCTCGGCGGTTACTGGGCCTACGAGACGCTGGGTTGGGGCGGCTATTGGGGCTGGGATCCGGTCGAAAATTCATCGCTGGTGCCCTGGTTGCTCCTTACTGCCCTGCTGCACGGCATGGTGCTCCAGCGCGCCCATGGCGGTATGCGCAAGACGAATCTGGCGATCGCGCTGTCGGTGTATGTGACGGTGTTCTACGCCACATTTATGACCCGCAGCGGCGTGTATGCCAATTTCTCGGTTCATTCATTTGTGGCCGAGGGGATCTTTGAGGGCCTGGTGGCCTTCCTGGTGTTCCTGTTTGTCGGCTGTATCGCGCTCTTTGTGATGCGCTTCCGCGATGTTCCGGCCCGCCCGCTGAGTGAAAAGTTCTTCTCGCGTGATAGTTTCTTTGTGCTTTCGACGATCACGTTTGTGGTAGTGGCGCTGGTAGTCGGGATCGGCACATCGATGCCGGTGATCTCGGCTATCCCCGGCGTCGGGCATACGCTTCAGGGATGGATGGGACAGGCCTTCGAGATCGACGACGGCACCTTGATGAATCCGCAGGCTCAACCCTTCGAGGACGGTCGCTTTTCGCTGGCGCCGAACTTCTATCAGCAGACAACACCGCCGCTTGGCCTGGTGGTGATCACGTTGATGATTGTCGGGCCATTGCTTGGTTGGCGCGATGCAAATATGCGCCACCTGTTGCGTACCTTGCGCTGGCCGGCCCTTGCCGCCGTGATCGCGGCGGTGATCGCGCTATTCGTCGATGTGCGCGATCTGCTTTCGCTGGCCTATGTCGCCGGCGGCACGTTCGCGGTCGGGACGAATCTGGTGATGCTGATCCGTACGCTGCGCGGCGGCTGGATGCGGATCGGCGGATACCTGGCGCACGTCGGGTTTGCGCTTACGCTGATCGGGATGGTGGGCTCCAGTGCTTATGCCACGCCTGAAACGCAACTTTCACTTGCCCCCGGCGAGACGGCGAAGTTGTATGGATTCGAGTTCACGTTCAACGGCTACAAGCTGGATGAAGAGCAGCGCGGTAGGTTGAATGTGACGGTGAACGACGGCAACGGAACATACGATGTCAGTCCATACCTCTATTACAATGAGCGCATGGGTGCCACGATGACGATTCCAGTGGTGCATAGTTACCTCTGGCAGGATCTGTATGTCTCGCCGGCCGGCTTTGATCCCGAGCGTAACCCGGCTCGCCCCGTGCTCGGCATCGAGCAGACTTCGTCGATGGGCCCGTACGACCTCACCTTTGTCGATTTCAATATCGACAGCCAGGCGATGATGAATGGCGGGCAGGTCAAGGTCGGCGCGTTTATCGACGTGCTTTACGAAGGCCAGACCACCCGCGTCGAGCCGGTGATTCAGGTGGTGACCGACCCGGCGACCGGCGAGCAGAAGTTGGAGCGGGTTGATGCGATCCTACCCGGCGGTCAGGCGCTGAGTCTGGTTGAGGTCGATCCGAACAATCGCATGATCCTGGTGCAAGGTCAGGGTGAAGGGATCGATGGCCTGCCGATCGTGCCGGCCAAAGGCATTATCGCGGTAAGTGTGAAGCCGCTGGTACTATTGGTGTGGGCCGGGGTCGCAATCGGTGTGATCGGCGGCTTTATTGCGCTGATCCGGCGTTACCTGGAAGGACAGGCGGTGCTGGCCGGGAAGCGGGTGCGCTTGCCCAAAGGTTTGCCCTGGCCGGGCCGGCGATCCGGTTCGAAGCCGCAGACTGCACCGGGCAGCGCAGACTAATATGGGTTACGCCGAGAACTAAGAACCGAGAGCAGAGAACCGTATCTGAGGATCAGGAGCGAGAAGCCGGACGCGATCATCCTGTGGATGATCGAAGTGTTTGGTTTCGCAACCTGATCCCGGTAGTCCAGGTTCTACGTTCTCGGTTCTCGGTTCCGGAACCTAGATCGAAATCATGCAAGACCACTACGAGGTACTCCAAGTTCACCCAAAAGCCGATCGTGAGGCGATTCAAGCGGCATACAATCGGCTCCGCGAGCGTTACAACCCTGAAGCGCTTTCCGGTGCGGCCGATGAGTTGGTTGAGTTGGCCCGGCGTCGGCGCGATGCAATCGAGTTAGCCTACACAATCTTGAGCGATGCGGAGCGCCGGGCGACCTACGATGCCGGATTAGCCGATCGACGTGTGGTCGAGGCGGCGATGGCTCCGCTGGAAGCCGCTGTTGACGATGGCGACGCAGCGCTCGACTATCGCCCATTGCCGCCGGCTAACCGGCAGGAGCGGCCGAAAGGTTTTAACTCGCAGCCGACCTTACCACGAAGCCGGGCCGCACGGAGTGGTCGCGCCGCGCCTTCAAGCGGGCGCCTGCCGTATTGGGCGCCGCTGGCGCTGATTGTGGCCGCAGCAACCTTTGGTGTTGTACTGGCGATTTTGGTGAGCACAGTGATGAATCCGCCCCAGACCACCGCCACCGGCGAGGGGCCGAATCTGTTGGGGGTGCCGACGCCGGCGGCGACGCCGAGCACCGAAGAGATCGTCAATCGTTTCGAAGGCCAGATTGTGGCGGCGCGCCAGGTTACGGAACAAGTGCCCGAGAACCCGAATGCGTGGATCGAGCTTGGCCATGCCCTTTACGACAGCACGGTGGTGGTGCGTGAACGGCTCGGCAGTGGTGATACCGCACTGCAGTCGGTGTATGTCGAGCGGTTGCCGCGCTGGTTGGAGGCGAGTGAAGCATATCGTACGGCGCTGGAGTTGCAGCCGAACAATCCGGTCATTCGAGCCGATCTTGCGGCAAGCCTGTGTTACTACGGCGCCGATGCGAATGATCAGGGTTATGTAGCGCAGGGGATCGACGAAGCGCGTCAGGCACTTGCCGAGGCGCCTGAAGATGCACGAGTGCTGCTGGGAATGGGGCTTTGCCTTGTATCTGCCGATCCGCCGCAAACGCAGGAAGCTCTGGTGCAGTGGCAAAAGTTAGTAGTGCTGCCGGATGTCGATCCGAACATCGCCTTCCAGGCTCGCCAGTTGATCGATCAGTATAGCCGTTAGTTCCGCAGGACGCCGGGCGGAAAGATCAACAACTGAGGCCTTTCCGGCGAGCAAATATTCCATAAATGCCCAAAAGTAAAGAAAATATGATAAGATACAGCGCACGGTAGAGAGATACACATATGGCAACTTACTACCAATTGCTGGAGATCGCATCTGATGCCGATCAGGCCGCGATCGATACAGCATATGCCCGCCAGCGTCAACAGTATGATCCGGAGCGTGTGCGCGATCTTGACGAAGAATTGCAGCAGATCGCCGCTCAACGTACCGCAGAGATCGATCGCGCCTATCAGGTGTTGCGCGATCCACAACGTCGCCGGCAGTATGATATTGGAATTGGTCTGATCCCAGTTCAGTCTGCGGCTATGAAAGCGGCCCAGCGGCGGCAGATCAACCCGCGTGAGCGGATGCTGGCGATTATGGGCGCTATCGGCGCGGTTGTGCTGATCGGTGTGATCTGGGTGTTTACCGGTCGTGAGCCTGGACCGACCGGGGCGGCGATGGCGGAGGTATTACGCCCGGCGCCGACATTCGAGTTGCCGGCCCTCGCCGGTGGCATGGTCGATCTGGAGCAGTATCGTGGACAGGTGGTGGTGTTAAATTTTTGGGCTACCTGGTGCGAGCCGTGTAAGCGTGAGTTACCGGCGTTGCAGGCTGCCCATCAGCGCTACAGTGATCAAGGGTTGGCGATCATCGGCGTGAATCTGGCCGACGACGAGGCCTCGAACGGCACGACGATCGACGATATACGCACGTTCTTGTCCGGTTACGGTGTGACCTATGCGGTTGCGCTTGATGTCGAAGGCGTCGTTACCGATGATTATCGCGTATTCCCGTTGCCGACTTCGTTTTTTATCGATGGTGAAGGGAATATTCGCTATGTTCACGTCGGCGAGTTGACGCTTGAAGATGTTTCGGCTCGTTTTGCTGAGCTTCAAGCGGCATCGGCGGCGCGTTAAGCTAGCGTAACGGCAATACCCAGGGTAACGAAAAAGCGCGTCGATTCTCTCGCGCCTGGCGGTATCGGCCGACAGTGCGCGCTGATGTTGCAGCGAGGGAGGCTCATGGAGCAGCAGCGTACAATCCTGGTTGTTGATGATGACAGTGGCCTGCGTGAGCTGATTCGGATCAACCTTGAACACGAAGGCTACCATGTTATTCAGGCGGCCAATGGTGTGCAGTGCGTGCAGGCGGTGCGTGAGCAACGGCCGGATATGGTGCTGCTCGATGTGATGATGCCGGAGATGGATGGGCTTGAGGCCTGCGTCAAAGTCCGCGAGTTCTCCCAATTGCCTATCCTGATGCTGACGGCGAAGGTGCAAAGCGAGGATGTGATTACCGGCCTCGATCGCGGGGCTGATGATTATCTGATCAAGCCGTTCAATATGGATGAGCTTTCGGCACGGATTCGGGCGCTGTTGCGCCGCGTGCCGCCCGCGTACCGGCCGCTTTCCGCCGGCGATGACCAGATCCAGATCGACCAACAGAAGCGCGAGGTGCGGGTGCGCAACGAAGTCGTTGATCTGACACCTACCGAATACCATTTACTGCTGATTCTGGCCGAGCGGGCCGGCAAAGTGGTTGAACATGAACAACTGTTACGTGCGGTTTGGGGCCAGGAGTATACCAAAGACAATGATTATCTGAAGGTCTATATCTGGCATTTGCGGCGCAAGATCGAACTCGACCCGCGCAATCCGACGATGCTGCTCACCGAGTGGGGCGTCGGCTATCGGTTAGTACCTTAGTGCGCCGAGTTACGCGGTCGTCCGCGTGGGCGACCGCGTAACTCGGCTTATTGACAGTCGCAAGTGCCGATGCTATACTCTGGCGTAACAATGCGAGATATCTTCAAGCGGGAGTAGCTCAGTTGGTAGAGCGTCAGCTTCCCAAGCTGAATGTCGCGGGTTCGAATCCCGTCTCCCGCTCCATTGTAAAAGGCCACACGTCCAGCGTGTGGCTTTTGTGTGCGGCTTCGATTTGACGCAGGATCGCTACTCCCCTATAATCGCATGTGTCCGACCGATAATCGTAGCCCCGACTGCGGGCATCGTCGCCCAGTGTCTTGCTCCCTCATGACTGATGCACATCACGCACACTCCCTGCATGAGTATCGCCATCGACCGATGATCGCGGTGTGTGGCGCTGCAAATGAAACCCCCGAGTTTAATCAACTGGCGGAAGAGGTGGGTCTGCGCCTGGCGCAGGCCGGCGCCGTGCTGATCTGCGGTGGTCGTGGCGGCGTGATGGCGGCAGCTTGTCGTGGTGCGCGGGCCGCCGATGGATTGACGATTGGGATTATGCCGGGTGATGATCGCCGGGCGGCGAATCCTGATGTACTGGTTGCGTTGGCAACCGGGATGGGCAATGCGCGCAATCTGGTGATTGTGCAAAGTGCTGATGCAGTGATTGCAGTGGGTGGCGAGTATGGCACGCTTTCCGAGATTGCGCTTGCGCGCAAGATCGGTCGGTCGGTGGTGAGTTTGCGGAGTTGGGAGTTGGGGGCACGCGACGGAGCGCCGCATGTCGTGCTTGCAACAACGCCGGCTGAGGCGGTGGAATTGGCGCTACAACTGGCCAGTGAGCGGTAATCAAACAGTAACCGCCGGTTCACGGCGGTGTCAGCCGTGTATCAGTCTGGCTCGTTATGATCAGTAGTAGGAAATGCGCCGGCTGATCGTTTCATACCCGGCCCGAGTAGAAGTCAACGTTGAGGAGAATGCGAGCATGGTACGACGGATTGTGATAGTGACGCTGATGATCGCCATGGTGGTTACCGGCCTGGCCTGGCCGCGCGCAGGCGCAGCCCAGGGTAATGTTGCCGATACCTACCCCCCTTACCAGGCGCGCTATTTCGGCGAAACCGGTCATTCGGCGGTGAACTGGTTCCTTGAGACGTGGAAGAACACGCCGAATGCGCTCTTCACGCTCGGCTACCCGATTTCGCAGCCGTTTATTGAAGAGAGTTTTACCAATCCCGGGCAGTTCTATCGCGTGCAGTATTTTGAGCGGGCGATCCTGGAGGAGCACCCGGAGAACTTCGGCACCCAGGGCAACCGATTTTATGTGCTTGGTCGCTTGCTGGGCAAGCGCCTGGCCCAGGGTCGGGAAAATGAGGAGGCGTTCCGCCCGGTGGGTAATCCCGGCGACGGTACGTGGTTCGCCGAAACCGGCCATACCTTGCGCAATAGTCCGGCGCCGTTTCGTGATTTCTGGCAGAATAACGGCGGCCTGGATGTGTTCGGCTATCCGCTTTCGGAGCAGTTCCAGGAAGTAAATTCGCAAGACGGACAGGTTTACTGGGTGCAGTATTTCGAGCGCCAGCGCCTGGAATGGCATCCCAATCAGCCGAACCCGCAGTACCGTGTGTTGCTCGGTTTGTTGGGCAACGAGTATCGCGATCAGTTCCATAGCAACAACCCGGCCTTCAGCTTTCGTGCGCCGGCCGATGCGATGCCCCGCCAGTTTATCTACGGCTTCAACGCCCACCTGTATGGCCAGGGAACGGGTTGGCAAGATCGCAACCGCGTGCTAGCGCTCTCGAAGAATGCCGGCGTAAACTGGATCCGCCAGCAGGTGCGTTGGCGCGACTTGCACGACAGTTCGGGTGCGATCTTCTGGGCTGAACTTGATGATATTGTGCGTGATGCGAATAATGCCGGCGTCAATCTGCTGATTAGTGTGGTTTCGGCGCCTGATTGGGCCGGCGGCCCCGGCATGCCCAGGCGCGAGAATTTCGCTGATTTTGCCTACTTCATGGGCGAGATGGCTGCTCGCTATCGCGGACGCGTCCAGGCATACCAGATCTGGAATGAGCAGAACCGCGCCTGTGAGAACGGCGGCGACTGTGCCCGCGACGGCGGTGTCGGTGGGCGGGTAGCCAGCGCCGATTACTATGTCGATATGATGGCGGCAGTCTACCCGGCAATCAAGGCCGGCGATCCGATGGCAGTGGTGGTGAGCGGCGCGCCCACCAGCACCGAGACGAACCGGCTTGATATTGCAATCAGCGATACCGAGTACCAGCGCCAGATGTTCGTGAATCCGAAGTTCCGGGCGAATGTCGATGCAGTCGCGGTGCATCCCGGTGGCCAGTATAATCCACCCGACACCATGTGGCCCGATAATCCCGGCCCCGGCCCGAATTGGCGAAACTCCCGCGAATTCTACTTCCGGCGAGTTGAGGACATTCGCGGGGTGATGGTGGCAAACGGCATGGCCGACAAGCAGATCTGGATCACTGAGTTCGGCTGGGCGACGGCGAACAATACGCCGGGCTACGAGTATGGAAATAGCACCTCGTACGATCAACAGTCCCAGTATATCATCCGCGCCTTCGAGAAGGGTCGCTACGAGTATGCGCCCTGGGTTGGTGCGATGTTCCTCTGGAATTTGAACTTCGCAGTGCCATGGCGCGCTTCGGGGAATGAGTTCCACGAGCAGGCCGCCTTTGGTGTGCTGAACGGCGACTGGAGCCCGCGCCCGGCATGGAATGCCATCCAGGCGCTGCCGAAAAATTAGTTCGACTCATCGTCCTTGCGGGTTGGTTTGTGCCGGCATTGTCGGTGTAAACCAACCCATCACAGCATTATGCAAACGATACGACGACTTACAGGGTTGATGCTGTTGTTGCTGTTGCCGATTCTGGCAACATGCGGCGGTACCGCGCCGGATCCTGTGACAGACAATGCACCGACGGCAACTTTGCCGACGGCTTCGCTACCGACGAGTGCCGCAGAGGTGCCGACAAGCACCGCTGATGCGCCGACGGCGGAACCGATTGCGACGGCACCGAGTGTGCCTACAGATTCCAATCAAGAACCAATCAACCCCGATTATCTTGAGTTCGGCGTGGTTGGACATCTTTATTACACCGATCGCGACCGGGTGCTGACTCTGGTGCAGAATGCCGGCTTCGATTGGGTGCGTCAGCAGGTTGTCTGGCGCGATATTGAAGACCCGACTGCGGGGATTTTCGGTTGGGAAGAGCTCGACCGGATTGTGGAAGCTGTAAGTGCCTACGATCGCAAGTTGTTGGTAAATGTGGTACGTTCGCCAAGTGCGTACAATGCCACCAATGGCTTGCCCGACGATCCGGCTACGCTGGGCAATTTTGTCGCTCTGATGGCTGAGCGCTATGGCGACAAAATCCACGCCTATGAGATCTGGAATGAGCCGAACCTTGCGGTTGAGAACGGCGGCACGATCACTGAGGAAGATGTCGGCCACTATGTGGAGGTGCTGAAGGAAGCCTACATACGCATTAAGGCCGTGAATCCGAATGCGCTGGTGTTGGCGGCTGCTTCTTCGTCCAGTGGTGTGACCGACCCGAATATCGCGCTGGCCGATGAGGTGTTCTATCGCGCGATGTATAGCTATAACGGCGGCGAAGTGCGTAATTACTTCGATATTCAGGCGGTGCATCCCGGCGGCGCCGCAAATCCGCCCGATACGCTCTGGCCTGAGAATCCCAGCTTTATCGAAGGTTGTCAGCCGGCGCCGGATCGCTGTTGGAATGACGACGAAACGCACTACTTCCGCCATGTCGAGAATGTGCGGCGTTGGATGGAAGAGTTCGGCATGGGCGATAAGGAGATGTGGATCACCGAGTATGGCTGGGCGACGCCAAATAATACGCCCGGCTATGAGTTCGGGAACTTTGTCTCGTTGGAGCAGCAGGCCGATTACGTCACGAGTGCGATCCGCCGCACCTATGAGCAGTATCCCTATATCGGGAATATGTTCCTCTGGAATATCAACTTCGCGGTGCTCTGGGGCGAGCAAGGTAATCCCGACCACGAGCAGGCTGCTTTCGCCATTCTCAACCCCGATTGGAGCCCGCGCCCGTCATATCTGGCGCTGCAAAGTTTGATCGCAGAACTCAAGCAGCGTGAAGGCCGTTTCGAGGCGCCTTAGACAAGGTAGCACGGAAGTTGAGTATAATCGGTGGTTGTCGGCGACGTTGTCGTTGATGACCACCGATTGTTTTTTGCGAGCGGTGGGGCGAGGGATTACGTAATGCTTCGCCTTTACGAGGGGTTGGAGATGAGCGATCGACCTTCCGAGGGCCTGTTTCTGGTGACGCCACAGGATGGTGAGCCGCTGCTGGATGCAGTTGGCCGTGGGCTGAATGCAGGTGCGGCGCCAACCGATAGTCTGGCTGCGCTGAGTGATTTGGCGCAGCGTGATTCTTACCTCGCCGATCAGTTGGCGGCGTTGCGCCGGAATTGGGCGGTTCAGCCTGCCGTAGCCCATGGCTTTCTCGGCCGGCTGCGAATGCGTCTGGCCTGGCGTTTGCTCGGCCCCGAGATCCAGCAGATCAACGATACCCACGCAACACTGGTGCGCCTGCTTGAGAGTATGGTCGGCCATCTTGATGCCGAACGGGCGGCGCGCGCCCGCCTGGAGGCGCGATTGGCTGAGCGCGATCCATCATGATTATCTGGCATTCGTCGTTCGCCACGCTCACCGGTTACAGCGGCTCGTCGCGGGCGCTGGTGTTAGGTTTGGATACACGCGGCGTTGCGGTGCGCCCGCTTTATCTTTTCGATGCCGACCGGGTTGAAGAAGAGGTCGGCGGGCCGTTGCCGGCGCGCCTGCGCGAGTTGCGCCGTTTGCCGGTGCGCCTTGATGTGCCGCAAATTGTGTATGGGCGCGGCGATCATTTCAGCAAAAATTCCGGGCGCTACAAGATCGGGTTTACAATGCTGGAGACCGACCGCTTGCCGGCAAGTTGGGTTGAGCAGGCTAACCTGATGGACGAGATCTGGACGCCGACTTCCTGGGGCGCAGAGGTGTTTCGCGCGAGTGGCGTGCGTCCGCCGATCCAGGTTATTCCGCTTGGTGTCGATCCGGCGATCTTTCAGCCCGGCCCGCCACGGAAACGTTTCCAGGATCGGACAATCTTTGTTTCGGTGTTTGAGTGGAGCCGGCGGAAGGGCTGGGATGTGTTGCTGCACGCTTATCGCGCGGCCTTTCGCCCCGACGACGATGTGCTGTTGTTGTTGAAGATCGATTCGCGTGAGCCGGGCATAAATCCATTGCAGGAGATTGCAGCGGTATTGCCTGCATCTGCGCCGCCTGTTGGTGTGTTCTACAATCAGGCTCTTTCGGGCGAACGGCTGTCCGAGTTGTATCGCAGCGCCGATTGCTTTGTATTGCCGACGCGGGGCGAAGGTTGGTGTATGCCGGCACTTGAGGCCATGGCCTGCGGGTTGCCGGTGATCGTCACCAATTGGAGCGGCCCAACCGCATTTGTAAACGAATCGGTCGGCTATCCGTTGCCGATTCGTGGGCTTGAACCGACAGGCCTGGATCATCCGTACTACCGGGGGGCGCAATGGGCAGATCCAGACGGCGATGCGTTGGTCGAGTTGCTGCGCCGTGTGCGCCGCGAGCGGACTGAAGCAGCGGCAAAAGGTCGGGCTGCCGCCGAACTTGCGCGCGCCTGGAGTTGGGATCGGGCGCTGGATGTGATCCAGGCGCGAATAGCTGATTGGCCGGAAGCTTGAACCCGGCCGGCGAAAAGCTGGTATCATCCGCACTATGCAAACCACTACCGCATCGGCCACGCTTGCCGCGCCATCACGAACAGCGCTTTTTTTGCGCACCTTGTTCGGCGTTGGCTGTGTCATAACGGCGTTGCTGATTGTGTTGTTGCCGCAACTTCAGCGTGCTTTTGCCCGGCCTGCCGTACACCTGGTCGATTTCTTCCCGGCGGAACAAAATGCACAATTCGACTATCAGTTTGCGCGGCCGCTGTCGCATCTCTTTCTCGAAACGGTACCGCAACCGGGTGCATCGCTGATGATGCGGGTCTGGTCGCCGGAGCCGCTGCCGGCACGAGATCTGCGCATTACGCACCTGGGACGCGACGGCGAGCGTGAGTTGCTGACGCTACCGATTGATGCAACGGCGCGCACGATTCACCTGTTGCTGCCGCCCGGTGATCCGCATGCTGCCGGTTATGCACTGGCATTGCGAACGCCGCCGGCCGTGGTTGCCGGGGATGAGCGCGAGTTGGGCTTGCTTTATGAAGCGGTTGGGTTGAATGCGTCCCCGCCGCCGATCCCCTGGTTTGTGATCGGCGGTAGTGTGTTGTTGCTGAGCGCCGCCGGTGCTGCGGTATTGGTGGCCGGCCTGGGCTTGCCGGCAGCAGGACTGGCGATGTTGTTGCTGGCGGTGGTTGCGCTTTTCAACCCGTTCCGCTTTGCGGCCTATAGCGGCGCCTTGATTCTGGCGCTGCCCTTGGTTCGCCTGCTGTTGCCTAATCCGATCCGCCGGGTTGCGATCCTGGCTCGGTTGCGAACGATTCACGCGGCAGGCTGGCTTAGCCTGGCGATCGCTATTACGTACGGCGCGTACATTGGCTTTCTGGCCGTGCGCAACCACGAACTGTACGGCACCAATGTTTATGATCTCGGTCTGTACGACCAGACGCTCTGGCTGATCAGCCACGGGCTGCCGAATTACAGCAGCAGCGCCGGGATCAATATGGTTGGATCACACGCCAACCTGATGTTGTTCCCGCTGGCCTTGCTTTATGTCGTGCTGCCCGATCCGCGGGCGCTATTGGTGTTTCAGGCGCTTGGCGTGGGTGCTGCGGCACTGCCGCTTTATTGGCTCGCCCGAGATCGCGGCGCGCCGTGGCTGGGGCCGGTG
Source organism: Oscillochloris sp. (assembly GCA_012032775.1). Taxonomy (GTDB): domain Bacteria; phylum Chloroflexota; class Chloroflexia; order Chloroflexales; family Chloroflexaceae; genus JAAUQO01. The sequence goes on from JAAUQO010000032.1 coordinate 22,339, forward strand.
GCGGCGCTGGCCTACCTGGCCCATCCGGCAACTCAGAATCTGGCCCTGTTCGACTTTCATGTCGATAGCATTGCGGCGACGTTGCTGATTGCTGCGCTCTGGGCTGCCGACCGGCGCCGCTGGATTCTGATGGGCCTCCTTTGTGCGGCGGTGATGCTGAGTAAAGAGACATTTGCGCCGACGGTCGCGTGGTTGGGTGTGCTGCTGATCTTCTGGCGACGCGAATGGCGGGCCGGAGGTTTGTTGATTGGCGCCAGTATTGTCTGGTTTGTGATTGCGACGCGTTTGATCGCGCCGGCACTGGTGGGCCGTGACGAGTCGTTGCATGTCGGGCGTTTTGCCCAGTATGGCGATTCGTTGGGGACGATTATCTGGACAATGATTAGCCGGCCACAACTGCTCTTCGCCGATCTGTTCAAACCGGAAGTGCCCGGCTACCTTTTGATCCTGCTGGCGCCACTGGCATTTCTGCCGCTGCTAAGCCCGGTAACGATCCTGGCGCTGCCGGCACTGGCGATCAATCTCCTTAGTGCGGCCGATTTTCAGCGCACGATCGACTACCATTACTCGGCACTCACCATCGCGATTTTTGCCGTAGGGTCGCTCCAGGTTTTGTTGATCGCGGGTAGGTTGATCCGCCGGCCGGCAACACAGCGTCTGATCGTCGGCGGCGGCAGTATTGGATTATTGGTGGCGGCGTTGCTCTGCCAGGATCTGTTGCAGGTGCGGATGCGGCGCTACGAAATCAACGCCGCACTTGCCAATCCGGAACGGCAGGCGTTGGCCGCGTACCGCAGTTTTGTACTTTCACTGATTCCGCCCGATGCGGCGGTGTCGGCGCAAACCTACTTCGGCCCACACCTGACCCATCGGCAGCAAATGTTTCTCTTTCCCAATCCCTTTGTGCGGTTCGAGTTTTTCAATCCGGCGGCGGCGCCGTTCCCACTTGAGGCGGAATATGTGGTGTTCGATGTGCGCCGGCCTGAGTCGGCATTGATCGGCGCACGCCGCAGGTTGGAGATCTTCGGCGAGGTTGAGCGCAGCGGCGACTATACAGAGATCGCGCGCCTGGAAGGCATGCGCTTGTTGCGGAAGGTTGCGCCATAGGGCTGCAAGATTTTGCGGTTCTACGGCGTGACCTGCACATTGATCGCACGGACAGCGAAACTCAGCCGTCGCTCATCGCCGGGCGGAAAGAAGTTACCGCTGGCAAGGCTAAGTTCGATCCGGCTTTCGCCCGCCGGTACTTCAAGTGGAATCGAAACCATTTGTTCCACGCTCACCGGCACCTCGATCGGCGGATTATCGCCGACGCGCACCTGCAACATACCTTGAATGCCGAGCAACCCCGGCGCATTCGGGTCGTAGAGCGCTGCCGGCGTCAGGTCGAGATGAATCTGCGCCGATTCACGGGCGTAGATCTTGAGCGCTGCCGAAGACTGGCCCCAACGCCAGTTCGCCTCGGCGGGCCACCAACCGGCGCCGAACGATGCGGTCACGCCGGAGCCTGATTCCAGCGAGTAAACTGTTACCAACCCATCGTCCACAAGCGGCTGTTGATCGGGAAACAGTTCCGCGATCATCGCCTGGGCATCGAAATTCCCGCTCGGGTAGATCGTTTTATGCCAGACGACATAGCGATAACCGAGCGCAGCCAGCCGTTCACGGGTTGCGAGCGCATCGGAAAGCGGTGTGCCGTTGATCGACAGGTCGGTCGGACCGCGATCGAGCTGGCCGCTCATCAGGCCGCTGAAGAATGGATGCCGGCTGTAGGTACGCGAAAGATAGCCGGCGACGATCCCTTTGTTGTGAATAGTCTGGAAGTATTGGTACGGCGCCGAGTTGATCACATAGCCGAATGGCTGATCGGGCGCGCGGAACGGCAGATCAAGTACGCCGTAACTGTCGGGGCTGTCGGCGATCCGGGCGTAAAAATCGGGCACTGGCGGCGGTAGTTTGCTGGACGGCGGCAGTGGCCAACGCTCAAGCAGCAACAGCACAGCGGCGACGGCGACAATCCCCTGGGCATAGCGCGGCCAGCGGTTCGTGATCGCTTGCAGGCCGAAAGCGGCCGCCACGGCAAGCCCGGCGAAGCCGACCATCATAAAGCGGCCGGGGACACGCAGGAAACTCATGCCGGGCAGATCGAGCATCCAGGCGTAGGGCAGCGGTGAAAAGACGACCCGGCCATTGAGCGACAGCGATGGCCCGAGGGCCATGACCACACATGCAAGTGTGAGGACAACCCAGGGCCAGGCGGCTTTGCGCCGCGCAAACAGCCCAACAAACATGAGTGCCAGGGTTGTCCAGCCGAGAGCGACGCTTTTCTCAATATGGCGTTTCAGATCAAGATCGGCCCAGATCTGGCATAGGGATTGAGTGCGAAGAACTGTTGCAACTCGGGCTTAAATGCTTCGGCATCGGCGCGGCGATCGACGGCGATCCCATTGCTGCTGGCGGAAAAGATCGCCAGGATCAGCGGGCCGATGATCACCATGGTTATGATACCGGCCATAAGCAGGCGCACAAATACCCGGCGGCGCTGATCCGCTGCGGTATTGATGAACAGCAGCAGAGTCAGCAATGCCAGGGCGAAACAGGTAAAGATGAACTGATAGCCGCTATGGAGCAGAACCAGCAATATGGCGGCGCCTAAGCCGATCGCCCACGGCCACAATCGTCGCTGCGGTTCGAAGACGCGATAGAGCGCCAGTAACGCCAACGGCGGCCCACCCATGAAAACCTTCGTCATATGGCCATCGACGCCGGCCAGACACATTGGCGCCGTCAGCAATGCCAGGCCGCCGAAGATCGCCACGGCGGGCGAGAAGCCCAATCCACGAGCGAGCAGATACATTGCGTAGCCGGTTAACCACAGCGCGATGAGCACCGCTCCGTTATGGGCGGCGATGGTGCCGAGCGGCCAGAATGGTAGGGCGAATATGCCCATAACCGGGCCGAGGCCGTGGGTAAGCAGTGTAATGCCCTGAGGATAGTAGAGAAATGGCGCTTCGAAGATCGGTTGGCGCAGCAACAACGCTTCGCGGGTATGCCAGATCAGCCAGAGATTGTGCAGTGGATCGGAGCCGACGCCGTAAATCTGAGTTGTAAAATGCGGTAGTGCTTGCCAGACAATGGCGATGACAAGGAGTGCATAGAAGGCGAGGGCCAGCAGATGTTCGCGCCAGGTTGGCGATGATAATGGTTGTACGAAACGGTTATCCATGCAGGAGCGGAGCATCCATAAAGGCGCGAAGGGATGCGCGCCCGCTAGTGATCATTCATGAAACGGTTACGCAAACAAGGGCGAAGCACGTACCCGGCACGCGACGATCTTCTCGTGATGCCGGCAGCGGCGCATGCTTCGCCCTTGCGTTTAGCCTTCCAAAGCCGCGCCAACCCGCATCACCTCATCAACGGTGTTATAGAAATGCGGCGCGAGCCGCACCCCGGCGCCGCGAGCGGTGGCGATCACAGCGGCCGACTCCAGTTTCTGGCAGGCGGCCATGCCGTCGGGAACCTGCGCCACCACAATCCCCGAGCGGTGCTGCGGTGCCGTATCGGCGCACAATATAAAACCGCGCTCCTGCAAATCGGTGATCAGGGCATCGACCAGGGTGCCGACGTGGTGCGCGATCCGTTCAACCCCGACCTCCTGGATCAAACTGACGGCGGCGTGCAAGGCGAGGGCGCCGCTGATATTCGGCGTTCCCAGGTTGAAGCGGTCGGCGGTTGCTGGGAACGTCAGATTGTAGTCGAGGTAGTTCATAAAATCAACGACACTGCCGGCACCGACATAGGCACCGGGTTCGAGTTCGGCGAGCCGTTCGCGACGCACATACAGCAAGCCTGCGCCGGGTGCCGAAAGCAGCCATTTCTGTGAACCGGCCGCAAGGAAGTCGATATTGCAGGCCTGGACATCCATAGGCAGGACGCCGAGCGACTGAATACCATCGACCGCAAAGTAGATCCCGCGCTCCTTACAGATTCGGCCCACCGCCTCAAGATCGTTGCGGAAACCGGTGGCGAACATCACCGTGCTGAGGGCGATCACACGGGTGCGCGCGTCGATGCGTGCCGTAAGCAGATCGAGATCGAGGCCGCCGTTGCGTTGCGGCACAACCTTTGTCAGCACGCCTTTATAGGCCAGTTGCTGCCAGGGATAGACATTCGCCGGATAATCGCCGTCGAGCACCAGCACATTATCGCCGGGGCGCAGCGGTAAACTCACAGCGACGGTGTTGATACCGCTGGCGGTATTGGGCATCAGCGCGATCTCTTCCGGTGACGCAGCATTGATCAGAGTTGCCAGGCGCTGCCGCAGATCGCCCATGGTGCCGATCCACTTTGGGAACAGGTTCATCGGCGAGTCGTACTGCGCTTCTTCAATATAACCCTGGACAGCAGCGGCGACCCGCCGATTGATCGGTGAGACGGCGGCATGGCTCAGGTATGCGTAGCGTTCGGTAATCGGAAATTCGGCGCGGTAATCGGCCAGGGCGCTATTCATAGACTCCTCATCAGACAATCGGAGGATGCAAGCTTGGCGGTGGAACGTCGGCCGGCGGCGGTTCGGCGGCACTCAGAAATTCGCGCAACAGGCGCTGGTAGATCGCGGGGCGTTCGATCATCGGCAGATGACCGCAGCGCTCGATCCAGGCCAGTCGGCAGTCGGGGATAAGGCGGGCGACTTCCGGTACACCCGGCGGCGGCATGATCTCATCTTGCCGGCCGGCGATCAACAGGCTCGGTGTGGGAATACTGCGCAGAATAATGTTGATCTGCGGATCACCGGCGCTTGCGGCACTCTCAAGGGCGGTGCGCTTATCCATCTGCAGAAAATCACGAAAACTGGCGCGCAACAGCGCATCGTCTTCCGGCAGGTGGTAGAAGAAGCGTTTACCGACCACAGAATAAAACAGGCGCTTCTCGGCCATCCAGGGCCGGCGCAACGCCATCCACAGGCTCAACACATGATGGATGCTTTCGACCAGAATGCGTTCGGGTTCGTTGCGGAAGGTGCTGAAGCCGGTGAGGATCAGCCGGCGTACGCGTTTGGGGTGCGCAGCGGTGAGATGCGCGGCGACCCCGGCTGAGAACGAGTGGCCGTTTAAATCGAAGCGCTCGATGCCGAGTGCGTCGGCGAAGGCCAGCACCCAATCGGCCAATCGTTTCGGGCTGGCCGGCTCGCCTAACGGCTGTGCTCCGGCAAATCCGGGCAACTCCGGCGCAATCAGCGTGAAGTTATCACTTAGCGCTGCAAGCGTCGGCCGCCAATAGCCCACCGAGCCGCCCCAACCATGCAGCAACAGAAGCGGCGGCCCTTCACCTGCCCGCAAATAGCCGATCGAGCGGCCCTCGACATGCACCTCCGCACGGGATGTATCGAGCTCTTGTTGCATAACGGTGTCTGATTGTGCGCAGGCCGGATGCACCGGTAAGCACACAATGTAGCATTATTGCGGGATACTTTGACGTAGCCGCTATTATAGCACGCAGCACCCTTATGCATTGTTAATCGGATGATCGGCCCGAGCCGAAGACCTCATCCCACCAGGCCGACATATCGAGCGGATGCCGTAGCGGCGGCGGTTGTTCGGCGGCGTGATCGAGTTCTTCGGGCCAGTCGGTTATTTCCGTGCCGCTGGGCAGGGCTGCGGCGATCTGCGATTCGGTCGGCGGCGCACTGTCCGTACGCCAGGATCGTAATTCCAACAGCTTGCTGGCCGTTGCGCGAGCCGCCATAATCCCGGCTTGCTGGCCGCGCTCGGGGTTGGTTGTGTCGAGGGTGGGAATATCGGACACCTGAGGACTGATCAGGAGCGCCGGTGGAAAGGCTTCCAGATGCAGACGAGTTGCATGATTGATCAGCAGGGAAAGTGAGCGGTTGGCGATCGAGAGTTGTTGCGGCGCCAGGAGCAAGCGCGAGATCGGATTCTCGGCCTCGAACGGCAACAACGAGAAACTTGCCACGGCGTCGTTCAGCTCGACGGCGATCACCTTGTCGGCGCCCATTTGCACGGCCACATCCACCGGCAAATTGTTCAACACGCCGCCGTCTACCAGCACGCGTTCTCCGCTAACCACCGGCGGAAACAGGCTCGGCAGCGCGGTTGTGGCCAGGATGGCTTCAACCAGCGAGCCTTCGTTGATCACCACAATGGTGCCGGTGATCAAATCGGTTGCCACAACGGCGCAGGGAATCGACAGATCGGCGAAGGTTCGATCGCTTAACAGCGATTTCAGGATCTCGGCCCGGCGATGCTGGCCGATCAATCCGGTGCGTGTCGGGTCGGGCACGGCGATACGCCGCAATTCGGTGTTGCGAAATATGTCGCGCACTTCGGCATCGCTTAGCCCGGCGGCGTGAAAGATCGCGACGGCGCCGCCGATTGATGTACCGACCAGGAGATCGATCGGGATGTGTAATTCCTCTAACACTTGAATCACACCAAGATGGGCCGCGCCCTTCCCGCCGCCGCCGCCGAGGGCAAGCCCCAGCCGCCGCGACTCCGGCGCCTGTGGTTGCTGCGGCTCTGGAACAAACCAGCCGAATTGCTTGCGGAGCTGCGCCAACCAGGAGTGATTATCGCTGCTCATAATGTCCTGCCATGAAAATTATCGGGCAATAATCGTAGCCAATATGCGGTGAACGCACTTCAACCGGAAACGAGAACAACCATGAAAGTGTAAAGCATTCCGCCCTGTTGTGTTGCCACCAGTAGTATAGCGGTATCGGCCGGTTGTTGCATCATGCGTTCTGCCGACATGGGCCGGTGTCTGGGCGTCGATCGGAACCAGCGGCTTGCCGGACGGCATTTGTAGAACTCGGATCCCTCATCTGTATGATGGACGCTGGCAATCTGCGTGCCGGAAACACCATGGTGCGTTTCACGCAGCCGCGCTATTCCTATGTTGTACCACTAAGACGAAGCCTTACTTTCGGCTCGGTCGGATGATCGAAAAACCAATGGGCGGCGGCGGCATGGGCCTGTATGCGGATGAACACGACCGGATCGGCGTTTATAGTAGGCACTAGGAAGTTCATACTCACGCTGGAGGGATGCTAATGGTGCAAGCTACTCCTGCTCTCAGGATGCGGCTGTGGCCGTTGTTGATTGTTCCAATTGTTTCATTTGCGACACTTACATTCTGGTTGGCAGCGCCGACGGTTGATTATCGTTTGCCGGGTGATCCCGCCGATCCGCTCGGCAATCCGGTTCATTTCTGGCTGATCGCGCTTGCGGGCCTGTTGGCGCTGCTGCTGGCTTTGCTGATGAACGGCGCGGCACGGCGGCGTGATGACGCCCGGGTGCAACTTATTGCGCTTGGCATGCTGAATGCCGCCGCCGCTATTTTGTTGCACGCGCTCTCAACCCCGAATGTGCTGATCAGCGGGCGGAATATCGGCTTTGTGATCTCCGCGCCAATCGGCGTGGTGATGGCGGCCGTCTTTTTTGCCGCCGGCGCCCTTGAGCTACGACCGGCCGCCGCATTGCGTGTGGTGCGCGCCAATGGTTTACTGCAAGGGCTATCGCTCGGGTTCTGGGCGATCTTTACCGGCACGGCGTTGTTAAGCCTGCCGCCGCTCGATCAGGTGCCCGATCCGGCGGTGATCGATACACCATTGTTCTTCTGTCTGGTTGGCGAGTTGCCGTCCCCCGTCGTCCAATGGTCGGCTACCGTGGTGCTGAGTGCCGCAGCCGGCCTGTTTGTGTTTGCTGCGGTTCAGCATCTTAGCCGCCTGCGTCGCACACCCGCCGCGCTGGGATGGACGATGGCTGGAGCCTGTTTGTTGCTGGCCCTGATCGCGCTTAATGTCGGTTTGGCCCGCACCTGGCGCCTGAGTTGGTGGCAGTGGCACTTGCTGCTGACGGTTGCCTTTGCGATGCTGGGCTATAGTGTTTATCGCCAGTATCGCCGCGAAGGCAGCGCCCGCCCGATCTTCGACAGCCTGTATCTGGAAGAAACAACCGCCCGCATCCGCGAAGAATACAGCGGCGCACTCGAAACCCTGGTTGCGGATTTGCAGCAGCGAATCGATAATCCCGACGCGGCCGGCCCGGCGGTGAGCGCGAAGGTTGCCGAGCGCTTCAATCTGAGCGAAGGGCAGACGGCGGTGTTGGAACGGGCTGCCGGCGCGCTGGTGCATGAGCGCGAGCAGATCGAGCGCCTGGGGGCGTTGGTCGCGATCAGCCGTGAGAGTAGTGTGATCCAGGCAGAGTTACAACTGCTGCAACAAGCCCTTGGTATGGCTGCAACCGCCTTTCGGCGCGATACATTCCGGATCGGACTGATCCGTGAGGGCCGGCTTGATTATGCGGGCGGCTTGCAGATCGGCCCGAATCCGGTGCGCGATCCGGCGCAACGCACCCGCTTGATTGGGACGGTGATGCGTGAGCGCCGGCCGGTTGAAGAAGCCGGAATCAGCGTCCTGCCGCTGCTGGTGAAAGGCCGGCCGGTCGGGGTGATCGAGGTCAGTCGCAGCAACGGCGCCTTTGCCGAGCATGACCGGCACTTGCTTCAGGCCTTCGCCGGGCAGTTGTCGGTGGCGCTGGAGAATGCGCGCCTTTACCACCAGATCGACGCACTTTTTCACCAATATATGCCCGAGAGTGTGGCAACGGCCCTGATCGCCGACCCAAGTCAGGCTGCCCTGGGCGGCGCCGTACGCGAGATTTCGGTGCTGTTCGGCGATCTGCGCGGTTTCACAACGTTGTCGGAGCGGCTGAGTCCGCCGGCGCTGGTGGATCTGCTGAATCGATATTACGCCGCAGCTTCACAGGCGGTGCTGGCCGAGGGCGGTACGATCGACAAGTTCATGGGCGATGCGTTGATGGCATTGTTCAATGCGCCTGCCCAGCAATCCGATCACGCCTTACGGGCTTGCCGGGCGGCATTGACCATGCAGCAGGCGATTGCGCCGATCGCGGCCGAGGCGCCGATATGCCCCGTTTCGGGATCGGCATCAATACCGGCGAGGCGCTGGTCGGCAATATCGGTAGTGAACGACTGCGCAACTTCACCGCGATCGGCGACACGGTCAATCTGGCCTCGCGCTTGCAATCGCGGGCCGAAGGCGGCCAGGTTTTGATCAACGCTTCTACCTATGCCCAGGTGCGCGAACACGTCGATGTGCAGCCGCTCGGCCAGTTGCATGTCAAGGGCAAACAGGAACCGGTCGAAGTGTACTGGTTGCGGGCGGTGCGCTCGTAAGGGCGATGTATTCGGACAGCGAATCCTTCACCTTACGCCGCGCCCCAATCGATCAACACATAAATCATGCCGTCGGTGCCGATCTCGACCGGATAGGTGGGGATGCGGAGTCCCACCGGCGGCACGATGCTTTTTCCGCTTCGCACGTCGTAGGTCCAGCCGTGCCATGGACATGTGACGGTGGCGTCGATCAAGACACCGGCCGAGAGCGGCCCGCCCTCGTGGCGGCAGCTGTCGCCGAAGGCATAGACCGTGCCGTTCACATTGGCCAGCGCCACAGGAAGCCCGTCGATGCTGAAATAGACCATTTTCCCCGCCCCAAGATCATCGAATTGTAATGTTGGAACTCGTTCGATCATTGCAAAGCCTTGAATTGACAGCACCTGATGGATACAGTACAGTACACTCCACAGTCATGCCCACCCCACGAGGTGCAATATGTCGCCGATTGCTATAAATCAGCGCCAGCTTGAGACGCTGAGTCAATTGCTTATCGCCGGCGGTCACCATGATGTCGCTGAGTTGCTTGCGGCATCGTTGGAACGGCTGGTGTCATTCTGGCCGGCCCATGCCGGAGCCCTGCTATATGTTTCTCCTTACGGCGACATTGTACGGCTTACCCACGGCCCGCTCGACGACGAGGCGCGCAATGTGATCGATCAGGCCCGCCAGGGTTTTGCCCGGCGCAACGAGGGTCGTGAGCCGATCGTCGGATCGTATTCGTTGGAGAGCGGCTACGATCTGATTGAATTGCCGTTGCAGAGCGGTGGACAGGGTGTCGGCTTGTTGCACCTGATGGTGGACGGCCATGCGCCAAGCGAGCGTGGCGACGGCGGCAGCCCGATCGATGAAGACTTGATGGTGTTGCTGGTGCGGGCGATCGGCGGCGAGGCCGACAAATTGGCCATGCTGCGCCGCGCCGAGCGCGATCTGCGTGAACTCCATCTGCTCTACGAGATCGGCCAATCCCTGGCGATCAACCTCGATCTGCACAGTCTGCTTGATGATATCAAACTTCGTGCCCCCCGTGTCGTTGACGCTGAGCGCTGTTCGATCTTTATTTATGATGAGGCGACAAACGAACTGGTGCTGGAGATCCCCGGCGAGGAACGCTCCTACCGCATGCCGTCCGAGCGCGGAATCGCCGGCTGGGTTTTTAGCCACGGGATCGGCCAGCTTGTCAACGATGTCGAGCAGGATACGCGTTGGTATGATGCGATTGGCCGCGAAGCCGATTTCATCACGAAATCGATTTTGTGTGTGCCGATGAAGATCGGCGAGCGTACGATCGGCGCGATGCAACTGGTTAATAAGTCGAACGGCCGGCCGTTCACCGATCAGGATATGCAACTGCTGACGACACTGGCGGCGCAGGCGCGATCGCAATTGAGAATGCGCGCCTGTACCAGAGCTTGAAAGAAGAGCGCGACCGGCTGCTGAGTAAAGAGGCCGAGGTGCGCCACGCAATCGCCCGTGATCTGCACGATGGCCCGGCCCAGAGCGTCGCCGCAATTGCGATGAACATCGAGTTTATCAAGAAGTTGTTCAAGGCGATGCCGGAACGGGTTCCCGGCGAACTTGAGACCCTGGCCGAACTTGTCCAGAAGACGACCCACGACATCCGCACGTTGCTGTTTGAGTTGCGTCCGCTCGGACTGGAGACGCAGGGCTTGCTGATCACATTGCAGCAGTGGGTGGAACGCTGGCGCGATCCATCGGGGCATGGCATTCGGTTGCGTCTGGAGGCGCCGGCGAATGTGCCGCGTCTGCCGGCCGAGATCGAGGCCGCCGCCTTTATTATTGTGCAAGAGGCGGTGAACAACGCCCGCAAACACGCCAAGAGCGACCTGATTACGATTTATTTGTATCAGGAAGAGGATGTCTTCGTCGCCAGCGTGCGCGACCGGGGGCGCGGCTTTAATGTGGCGGCGGTCGAAAGTGATTACAACAGCCGGGGGAGCCTGGGCTTGCTGAATATGAAGGAGCGCGCCCGGCTGATCGGCTCCGATCTGCGTATTCGCTCCGACACCGAACGCGGCACCACAGTGGAATTACGCATCCCGTTGGCGTAAGGGTAAACAGTGAGCCGGCCCAATGCGCCGGCTCACTCCTTCAGCTTTCCTACCGCATCGATTCCTTCACCAGATCGGCAATCTCGGTTGGTTGGCGAGCAACCCTGGCGCCGACCGCCTCCAACGCCTGCATCTTCTCCTGGGCCGTGCCTTCACCGCCGCTGATGATCGCGCCGGCGTGACCCATGCGCTTGCCTTCGGGGGCCGTCTGCCCGGCGATAAAACTCACCACCGGCTTGGTAACGTGTTCCTTGATATACTTCGCCGCCTGCACCTCGGCATCGCCGCCGATCTCACCGATCAACACAATCGCCTCGGTCTGCGGATCGGCCTGGAACATCTCCAGCACATCGATAAAACTCGTGCCGATAATCGGATCACCGCCAATACCGATGATCGTGGTCTGGCCAAGGCCGATCCGGGTAAGTGCATCAACCGCCTCATAGGTGAGGGTGCCGGACTTGCTGACCACACCGATTGGGCCGGGGGTGGCGATGTTTCCGGGGATGATCCCGACTTTTGCGGCGCCGGGCGTGATCAGACCGGGGCAGTTCGGGCCGATCAGGCGTACGCCGCACTCCTGCACAAAGTTGTAGGTACTAACCATATCGAGGGCCGGGACACCTTCGGTGATACAAACCACCAGCGGGATCCCGGCGGCGGCCGACTCGCGGATCGCATCAGGGGCGAACTGGGCCGGGACATAGATCACCGACACATTGGCGCCGGTTGCCTGCACTGCTTCCTTCACCGTATTAAAGACCGGCACCTGACCGTCGATCGCCGTCTGGCCGCCGCGACCGGGTACTGCGCCGGCCACCACATTCGTTCCATACGCCATCATCGCGCGGGTGTGGAATTCGCCTTCTTTGCCGGTGATGCCTTGTACCAGCAGTCGCGTGTTCTTGTCGATCAGGATACTCAATCCCGTCCTCCTTCAAATGCAGAATACGGAATGCAGAATGTGGAATGCAGCAGGCCCGCTTGCTTCGTCCTGGGTTAGTAATCTTGCATCCCCAACTCTGCATTTGGTTCGTCACCTTCGGCGGCGCGGACGATAGCGACGCCGGCTGAGGCACCGATACGGGTTGCACCGGCCTGCACCATCGCCTGGGCGTCGGCGAGGCTGCGAACGCCGCCGGAAGCCTTGACTCCGATGTGTGGGCCAACCACGCGCCGCATCAGGCTGATGTCGGCCACCGTTGCACCGCCGCCGGAAAAGCCGGTGCTGGTTTTGACATAATCAGCGCCGGCTCGTACAGCCAGCAGACATGCGGCGATCTTCTCTTCGTCGGTCAGCAGTGCGGTTTCGATAATCACCTTCAGGATTGCGTTGGCGCTATGGGCTGCCGCCGCCACCTGGGCGATATCATCGGCAACCTCGCCATACTCGCCGGCTTTCAGACGCCCGACGGCAAGCACCATGTCAACTTCATGGGCGCCGTTGCCGACGGCCTGCGCTGTCTCGAAGACTTTGACTTTGCTGGTGGTTGCGCCGAGCGGAAACCCGATCACCGTACACACAACAACCGGCGAGCCTTGCAGAAGGCGCGCGCAGAGCGGTACGAATGTGGGGTTAACGCAGACACTGGCGAAGCGATAGCGCCGGGCTTCCTTGCAGAGTGCGGCGATCTGCTCAGGCGTCGCTTCAGGTTTTAGCAGGGTATGGTCGATCAAACCGGCGATCGGACTATCGGAGATGGAACCAACGTGATTGCGTTCAAGAGGTGCGCCGCTAGGTAAGCCGGGGATGGCGTCGAGGCGCGCGACCACCTGTGCGATCAGTTCGTCCATGGTCATGCTCTCCTGTCCATGGTCTTTATCCTTGCATGCCCGTGGAGTAGGTGGTTCCACGACGGCGCTATTGTAACATATGTCACGGGTTGCTTATACGCCCGGTGGCGGAATTATCTTGGGCGCTGTGTTTGTTGCTATGCCGCAACGTACGCAGTCGGCGGTGTTTCACCTGCGGCAACGCCCTAGAACGTCGGTAAAGTATTTGTGTTGTGATGCGGCGCAGAGAAGCTGCGCCGCATCACAACACAGAATCCTTACGGGCCGGCGGCCCGAAACGCCCACAAATCCGATTACGCTACCGACGTTCTAGAAGCGATCTTTTAAGAAATATTTAAGAGATAATAGTTAAGATATGTTATACTAAAACTATACCCAGTGGCGGGAAAGATCATAGTGATCGCTAAGCTAGCGTCTGCACACCAGCCGTGTGGGCGGACTTTGGGACGATCCAGTGAACGATTCACACGCGATTGAACTTCGTGATGTTGTCAAGCAGTTCGGTGAGGTTGTGGCGGTTGATCACGTCTCACTCCAGATTCGCGACGGCGAGTTCTTCTCGATGCTTGGCCCTTCAGGATGCGGTAAAACCACGACCTTGCGGATGATCGCCGGCTTTGAATTTCCTTCCGCCGGCTCGATCAGCATTCATGGCCGCGAGATGAGTATGGTGCCGCCCCATCGCCGGCCGGTGAACACAGTATTTCAGTCGTATGCGCTCTTTCCGCATATGTCGGTGTCGCAGAATGTGGCCTTCGGCCTGGAGATGAAGGGCGTGACGAAGGCTGAGATCGGCCCGCAAGTGCAGCAGGCGCTTGAGATGGTACGTCTTGGCGGCTTCGGCGAGCGCCGGCCGCGCCAGATGTCGGGCGGCCAGCAGCAACGGGTCGCCCTGGCGCGGGCACTGGTGAATCACCCGGAGGTGCTGTTGCTGGATGAGCCGCTCGGCGCGCTCGATCAGAAGCTACGCAAGGAGATGCAGAGCGAGTTGAAGAGTTTGCAGCATCGGGTCGGGATTACCTTTATCTTCGTCACCCACGATCAGGAAGAAGCGCTGACGATGTCGAACCGGATCGCGGTGATGAGCCAGGGCAAGGTGCTGCAAGTCGGAACGCCGACCGAGATCTACGAGCGGCCCACATGTCGGTTTGTGGCCGATTTTATCGGCGAAACAAATTTCCTCGATGGGACAGTATCCGGCATCGATAGCCAGTATGCCGAGATCGAGACGCAAGAGGGTTTGCGGCTGCGCGGAATCGCCCCGCGCCCGGTCAGTGCCGGGCAAACCGCCACGCTCTCGATCCGCCCCGAGAAGATTCGGCTGCTTGCCGCTGATGATCGATCGCAGGCCGGCGCAACCTTTCCGGCGCAAGTGCAGGAAGTTAATTATATCGGCAGCGATACCCGTATCACCGTGCAATTCGGCGCGCAGCGCATGCTCGATATCTGGGAGCAGAATACGCGCAGCACCCTCGATCGCGATGCCTACTGGCAGCCCGGCGAGGCGGCAATCGTGCTGCTGCCGGCCGATAATGCCCTGGTGCTGACTGAGTAAATCCACTGTTGCCGGGTGTACCTCGGCGTTTCATGATTGTCAATGCTCGCCGCTTATCAACGGTACTTCCACGCGGAGGTTCTATGGCCCTTACGCCGGGACAACAGGCACAGCGCCGCCGTGAGCGCTTCGCCCTGGCCGGGTTACTTTCGCCGGGCCTGCTCTGGCTGTTGTTGTTTTTCGCCCTGCCGCTGCTGATCATTTTGCTTTATAGCTTCATGACCAACGGACCGCGCGGGAACGTCGTCTGGCAGGTTACGTTTGCGAACTACACGACCCTTTTCACCAAGGCGATCTATGTCAATGCGTATGTGCGCTCGATCTGGATCAGTGTCCAGACAACGCTGATCTGCCTGGTGATCGGCTATCCGTTGGCGCTGTTTATCGCCCGTAGCCCGCAACACTGGCGCACGCCGCTGTTGATCCTGGTGCTGGTGCCCTTCTGGACGAATTTCCTGGTTCGGATCTACGCCTGGCAGATTATCCTGGCCAATAACGGCTTGATCAATAGTTTCTTCGAGACAGTCGGCATCAGCCGGCAAACGCTTTTATACACCGAAGGCGCGACGCTGCTCGGCTTGGTGTACGGCGAATTACCATTATGTGTTGCCGCTCTATGCTTCGTATCGATCGCTTTGATTTTACCTTGCTCGAAGCCGCCGCCGAT
>JAAUQO010000033.1 GCA_012032775.1 Oscillochloris sp.
GACGCGCTCCCGGAAGCCCCGGTTTCTGAACCGGCGGCGGCGCGCGGGTTGGCTGCCGCCGTCCCTCCAGCATCGGGTAGACACCACGCTCACTTGGGTCAACCGGCTGCGGCGGTTCCTGCCGATCACGGCCATCAGCACCGAACTGGTGCGTTTCGACCTGCAGCAGCTGGAACAACCCGACAGCAGCGGGGTGGCGTATCAGCAGGGAACGCTGGCCGGCTACGAGGTGCGGGAATACCTCTTGGAGCGGTGGAACCGGCGCTGCACCTATTGTGGCGCAACCGGCGTGCCGCTCCAGGTGGAACATATCGTCCCAAAGGCGCGGGGCGGCTCGGATCGCATCAGCAACCTCACCCTGGCCTGTGAACCCTGCAACACCCGCAAGGGCAGGCAGACCGCCGCCGAGTTCGGGTATCCGCAGATCCAGGCCCAGGCCCGTCAACCGTTGCGGGATGCCGCCGCAATGAATGCCACCCGCTGGGCGCTGTATCAGCGCCTTGGGGCGACCGGCCTCCCCATGGAGGTCGGCAGCGGCGGGCGCACAAAGTTCAATCGCACGCGCCTGGGGCTGCCCAAGGCCCATTGGACCGATGCGGCGTGCGTGGGCTACGGCACGCCCGACGCGCTGGATGTGCGCGGGGTGCGCCCGCTTGCCATCCGGGCCACGGGCCACGGTTCCCGGCAGATGTGCCGGATGGATCGGTTCGGCTTCCCGCGCACCGGCCCCAAGCAGGCCCGCCGGGTGCGGGGCTTTCAAACCGGCGATCTGGTGCGGGCGGTGGTGCCATCAGGTCGCTTCGCCGGAGTATCTGTCGGACGGATTGCGATACGTTCCCGTCCGAGCTTTCGGTTCAACGGGCGCTTCGATGTCCATCCGAACTACCTGACGAGGATTCATCGTGCAGACGGCTACACCTACGCTGCATCCGGCGCTTCCCCTGCCGCCTAAAGGCGGACAGTCCCCGCGCCGAGGCGGTGCGGTACAAGCTTTAGCGTAGGAGTCTTTTTATGGAGGGAACGGTGCATATCCGTGACGCAATTATTACCGTGGTGGCCGGGCGCGATCTGAGCCAGGCCGAGGCAGCGGCGGTGATGGACGAAATGATGAGCGGCGCAGCTACGCCCGCGCAGATGGGCGCGTTTCTCGCGGCGCTCCACGTAAAGGGTGAGACCGACGCCGAAATCGCCGGGATGGCCGAGGTGATGCGCCTGAAGGCCACTCCGGTCTATATCGATGGGCCGGTTGCCGATACCTGCGGCACCGGCGGTGATGGCGCGCAGACGTTCAATATCAGCACTGCGGCGGCATTTGTTGCGGCGGCGCCGGGTTGCAAGTTGCCAAGCACGGCAACCGCGCAATGTCGAGTGTCTGTGGCAGCGCCGATGTGCTCGAAGGGCTCGGCGTGAAGATCGACCTCGATGCCGATGGGGTGGCGCGCTGTTTACGTGAGGCCGGGATCGGGTTTATGTTCGCGCCGAAGTTCCATCCGGCCATGCGTTTCGCCGGACCGGTGCGGCGCGAGATCGGTATCCGTACTGCCTTCAATGTACTTGGCCCGCTCACTAATCCGGCCCGCGCCCGCCATCAGGTGCTCGGCGTCGCCAGTTTGCCCCTGGCCGAAAAACTCGCCCGCGCCCTCAGTCGCCTCGACACCGCTCATGCACTTGTGGTTCACGGCGACGGCGGCGTCGATGAACTGAGTCTCAGTGGCCCAAACGTCATCTATGATGTGCGCGGCGGTGTCGAACCACAACGCTACGAACTCGATCCGCAGGATCTCGGCCTTGCGCGGGCCGAGCAATCGACGTTGCGCGGCGGGGATGTAGCGACCAATGCCGCAATTGTGGGCGCAATTCTCCATGGCGCAGAGCACGGCCCGCGCCGTGATGTCGTGCTGTTGAACGCCGCCGCCGCACTGGTAGCCGGTGATCGCGCCGCCAATATGCAAACCGGCCTGAGCATGGCCCGCGCCAGCATCGACGAAGGCCATGCCGCCGAACGCCTGGCACGCCTGATTGCAGTGAGTAACAAGTCGTAACGACGCAAAATCTTGCGTCTTTATCGTCAGCGCCCTCCATCCACGTATGATCTCACGCTTTCGTCGCCGTACCCGTCCAACGCCTTCAGCCGATGATATTCGCCTGGAGCGGCTGCGCCGTCGGCGCCGCCGGTATCCGATCGGGCGCTTGATCTCCGCCAATCTACGCGATCTCATCCAATTGCTGCGCCAGTCCTGGTTTTCGTTAGCCAGCCTCGCGCTTGTGCTCGTCGGCGGCGTCGCCTATCTCAGCCTGGTCGATCAACCACGCCGCTGCCCGGCGTGTTCGCCCGATTTCGCCCTGGCCCTCTACGATACGCTGCAACTGCTGATCTTCCAGAGCAGCCTCGATTTCCCGAACGATCTGCCGGGGCGCGTGTTGTTCTTCGCCATCCCGTTGCTCGGCCTCTTCTTCCTACTGCAAAGTGTGGTCGATTTCGCGCGCCTGCTGGTGAATAAGAGCGCCCGCCGCGAGAGTTGGCAGATCTCGCTGGCGGCGACCTTTCGTGATCATGTGATCGTCTGCGGCCTCGGCCGGGTCGGCTATCGGGTGGTGCTTCAGTTGCTCGACGCCGGCTACGCAGTTGTCGCGATCGACAACGATTTCAGCAGCGAGTTCGTGCCGGCGGTGATGGATCTCAAAGTCCCGGTTATCTTCGGCGACGCCCGCGACAGTGCGATCCAGCGCCAGGCCGGTCTTGCCCGTGCCCGTGGGATCATCGCCGCGATCGACGACGATCTGAAGAATATCGAGATCGCGCTCAACGCGCGGCGCCGCCGCCCCGAGATCACGACGGTGCTGCGGATCTACAATCGCGCCCTTGATGTCAACCTGGAGCGTCGCTTCGGGCGCAACAGCGCCTTCAGTTCCTCGGCCATCGCCGCGCCAACCTTTGCCGCCGCTGCGGTGAGCCGCTCGGTGGTTCATGTGCTCGACATGCCTGAGGGGCTGATCGGGATCGCCGAAATCACCATCGCCGCCGAAAGTGAGTTGAGCGGGTTTGTCAGTTCAGTGGAGGAACGCTTTGCAACGCGGATTTTGCGCCGCTACGACAGTAGCGGGCGCGAGCGCGGCCAGGCTTTTATGTCGCGCCTGGAGGCGGGCGATCGGGCCTTGTTTCTCGGCTCGCTCGATGCGTTGGAGCAGTTGCGCCTCCAGAATCGCGCCGGCTCGAAGATCAGTTTTCTCAGCGCCGCCCGCGCCCATGCGCCTGAAACCCCGCCCGGCCCGATCATTCTCTGCGGGCTCGGCAAAGTCGGCGACCGGGTGACGCAACTGTTGATTGCCCTCGAACCGCGGCCCGAACTTGTGGTGATCTGTACCGCAGAGACGCCCCAGGCCCAGATCGATAATCTGCGTGATCGCGGGGTGCATGTCATCTGCGGCGATGCCTGCGATCCGGCGATCTTGCGCCAGGCCGGCATCAGCGATGCCCACGCCTTAGCCGCCCTTTTCAGCGACGACCTGCTCAACCTCCAGATCGGCCTTGCCGCCCGCGAAATCGACGCCGATGTCCACCTGGTGCTGCGGGTCTTCAGCGATGTCCTCGCCGAGCGCCTTGCGACCCTTTTCGGCATCAACACCGCCTACAGCACCTCGGCCCTCGCCGCGCCGACCCTGGCCGCAGCCGCTGTGCGGCCCGAAGTCGATCATGCGTTTGATGTCAATGGTCAATTATTCGCCACGCTCACACTCCATGCCGCAGATGGTGACGAACTGGCCGGTAAGCGGGTCAGCGCGCTTCGTACTCAGGGCTTAATCGTCGTCACCCTGCGGCGCGTCGGCGGGCGCCGCACCCTGCCCAATCCCGACGAACGCATCATCCCCGGCGACGAAATCGTGGTGCTGGGCACGCTCAGTGCCCTTGATACGGTGCGAAAAGCGTAGCTACATCACGCCCAGACCATGCAACACGCCGAGTGAAAGAATCCGCAATTGCATGCCCAGCGCACTCCGCCCTACATATTCCGTGGTTTGGTATAGAATGCCTCCAGGACAGCCTGCGTGCGTCATCCCGCCCGGCTGTCCGCCAGTATCCTGAATCCTAACCAGAGGTATGCATGACAAGCGAAACAATTCTGGATCGTATCCTTGAGCATAAGCGGGTCGAGGTTGAGCGGCAGCGCGCCAAGGTGCCGCTGATCGAGCTTGAGCGGCGGGCCGCGAAACGGCCGGATCCGCGTGATTTCACGGCGGCGCTACGCAAACCCGCCGGCACCGCCCTGATCGCCGAGGTCAAAAAGGCCAGTCCCAGCAAAGGGGTGTTGCTTGAGTCGTTCGATCACCTGGCGATCGCCCGCACCTACCGCGATCACGGCGCAGCCGCGCTCTCGGTGCTCACCGACAATCGCTTTTTCAGGGCAGCCTGAAATTCCTGGAAGGCATCCGCGATCTCGACGACATCCCACCGCTGTTGCGCAAGGATTTTATTATCGACGGGTATCAGGTGGTAGAGGCACGGGCCTACGGCGCCGACGCGGTGTTGCTGATCGTCGCCGCACTTAACGACGAAGAGTTAGAGGATCTCTGGCTGCTGGCCGAGCATATCGGCATGCACGCCCTGGTGGAAGTACATAACGACGACGAACTGGATCGCGCGTATCAGATCGGCGCAACCCTGATCGGGATCAATAACCGCGACCTGCACAGCTTCACGGTGCGCCGTGAGCTTACCGGCGAACTTACCGGCCTGCTGCCGAAGAACTTGCCGCGCCCGGTGATTGTGAGCGAGAGCGGCATCTTCAGCGCCGCCGATGTGGCCGAAGTACGCAACTACGGCGCCGATGCGGTGCTGGTCGGCGAGGCTCTGGTGACAGCGCCTGATATTGGGGCGAAAGTCCGCGAATTGGCCGGCGCGTAATGCAGCAAGGATACAAAAAATCCGCCTCGTTACGAAGCGGATTTTGTGCGAGCCGGCGCGTTCCCTACCGCCCAAACACCTGAGTCCAGTAGCTGCGATAGGTTGAGTTCGCGGCATAGTAGTAGCCGACACCGATTTCGCGGAAATTGCAGTTGAGCATATTCTTGCGGTGACCATCGCTGGTCAACCAGCCTTCCATCACGATTGCAGGGGTAGGATAACCGGCGGCAATATTTTCGCCACCGGGGTTGCCGGTGTAGTCGGCGGCTTCGGTGCGATTGAAAAAGCGCGAGCCGTCGCTGCCGATGTGGTTGAAGAAATTGTTGTCGCCCATATCTTTGCTGTGCTTCTGGGCTGCCGCCACCAGGTGTTCTTCGATCACCAGCGCCGGGCAACCGGCGGCGGCCCGCTCGATATTCACCAACCGAACCACCTCCTCGGCGCGCGTCCGTTCCTCCACGGTTTGTAACGACGGCGCGGGCGGGCTCATCAACAACGGCAAATACACCGAGGTCGGTTGAGATTGAGCGGCGCCTGGCGCAACCGGCGCGATAATACCAATCATAAGGAGAACGGCAAACGCAATGGCGAGGCTGTTGAAAAGACGAAAGCGCTGCATGAGAACCTCGTATCTATCCTGCATGGTGGGCATCCGTGACGGAGAAAACCGGCTTGACGAAGGCCCATTAATGCGGTTTTAACACCTTCGTGTAGAGCGTAGCACTCCGCTTTACACGCTGCCAGTATACGAGAGTCCCATATCAAAAC
Organism: Oscillochloris sp.; assembly: GCA_012032775.1. Lineage (GTDB taxonomy): Bacteria > Chloroflexota > Chloroflexia > Chloroflexales > Chloroflexaceae > JAAUQO01. The sequence goes on from JAAUQO010000033.1 coordinate 5,672, forward strand.
GATGACCGGGCGGTTGACTACCACCCGGTCGTAGGATCATTCGGCTATGGAAACGCAATCATTCCCGGTTAATCGGCATGCTCCGGAACAATCAAACCATAATCGCCGTCGCGCCGGCGATAGAGCACACTCACGCGGTTCGCTTCGGCATCTTGAAACACAAAGAAATTGTGGCCAAGCAATTCCATCTGCTCAATCGCATCATCGACGAACATCGGGCGCATCGTGAACTGCTTGGTGCGGATCAATCGCGTCGGCGGAGGCTCTTCGTCGGCCACCACAACAGTCGATTGTTCGGTTACATCCAGTGCTGCGGCGGTTCGATCAATCTCGCGGCGTTGCCGCTCACGCCGCCAATACTTCTCCTTGTAACGCTTGATCTGGCGTTGCAAAACCGATTGCACCTCATCAACGGCCCCGTACAAGTCGGACGACTGCTCTTCGGCGCGTAGGATCACGCCATGTTCACCGGTCAGGGTCACTTGTACGCGATGGACTTCACCCGCGTTGCGCTGTGTCTCAGAGCGCACCTCAACCACGGCGCTTTTGATCTGGTCCATATAGCGCTCAAGCTTGGCAAGCTTCTCCTCGATGTGCTGGCGTTGACGATCGCTCACCTTTCCATTGCGGGATTTGATCAACAGTTCCATCGTGTTCCTCCATCCGTTGACAGGATTGTCGCAAAGGGGCGACATTCCCTAGCGGGCATACAGCGCAGCACGGCCCCCGGACATCTGTGGTGTCCGAGGGCCGTGGTGACTGTCACACAAAGGCGCGGGATAAAGTGTTGTTGCGAATGTTTGTATCATCGCCCCTCACTTTGATTCGCGCGCGCTACGTCATCGTAGCGCGAGTGGTTCATAATCGTTTCTTAACACACATTGTACTACGCACAAAGTTGTCATGCAATAGCTCCATCGTTTTGATCAGGGTGATTGAGCCGACACCATTCATCAGCGCCGATCAAGTTCGGTCGCCGCCGCCGCCGCCGCTTCAGCCAGATCCGGTCGGCCGCCTTCGGCCTCCCACCACCAGGCATAAACGCCTAACTCGGCGCGGATCTCGCCGCGCCGCTCCAATCCGGCGAATATATCGGCCGCCGCCGCAATCTGCCCGGTCCACAGGTACGCATAGCCAAGGGCCTTGGCGCTCGTCTGATTGCCGGGATCGCTACGCCGGGCCTGCGCCAGGGGGCCGAGGGCTTCCGCATAACGCCCGACTGCCAGCAGATACAACCCAAGCCGCCGCTGCGCGGCCTCTAATTCCGGGGCGCGCACCACGGCTGTACGATAGTGGTGTTCCGCCGCTTGCCGGAGCGCGGTTCGCTCGGCATCGCTCAAATCCGGCCCGAAATCGGCCCGTGCCTGTGTGGTTGCCCCTGCGTTGACCGCCGCAAGGGCTGCGAGCGGTTGCCAGAACAACAACGCCGCCACTGCGACCGCCAGAGTCGCGCCGATGAACGCCGGCCGGCCAAGCCGTTGTCGCCGCGCAGGTTGATCCGCCCGGCCCGCTGCAAGGGCCAGGCCCACTGTGGCCCATGCGATCAGCATGGCGTACCACCCGGCGTTGTACTGCGGTGCGTCAACCAGACCGTGCAGAAACAGGGCCAGGCTGCCCGCTGCCGCACCAAGCCAGATCGGCCCGCTGCCGGCCTGTCTGGCGCGCCAGAACCGTAGCCCCAACTCGCCGATCATCCAGACCATCCCCAGCAATGCCGAGATACCGCCGCCAAGCCAGACTGCCAGCAACAGATTATGGCTGTAGGTCAGATAGGGCACCTGGATCAAAAGGCCATAGCGCGAGTAGATCTGGGCAAAGGTTGCCCCCGGCCCGATCCCGCTGTAGAAAGTATCGATGGCTAATGGCAGCGCCGTGCGGTACAAACTCAGCCGCGAACCGGCGCGCTCGGCGATCCCATCAATGCCCCAGAGACTCAGGAGCACGACGCCGCCAGATATGCCGGCCAACAACGCAGCGATGCTCAGACCGAGCAGCAGGCGCGGTCGGTACGAAGCGATCCTGGCCGCCGCCGCTACAAGCGCAGCGATCGCCAGCGCCGCCCATGCGCCGCGCGATACTGTGAGCACGACACCGGCGCCGATCAAAAGTGCGGCCGCGCCCCACAGCCAACGCAGGCGCCCGGCGCTATGTGCCGCCAGGCCGAACGCAATCGGCAACGCACATGCCAGGGTTGCCGCCGCCATGTTCTGCTGAAACGGAAAATCCAGCAGCACCGGGAACGGCGCGCTGGTCAGATCGCCGATCCGGGCGATCAGTTCGATTTTGCGCTCAAAACCCAGGTAGCGGTACTGCCCAAAACAAACCGCCGTGTACCCAGCGGCAAAGCCGACGATCCCGGCTGCGACGAACTGCTGCGTTCGTGGCGTGCGAGCAAATACGGCGATCAGCAGACACAACCCGCCACCCAGCCAGAGTGCGGCGGCAAGCGGCAGACTCAAGGCCGGATCGTAGGCGCTGAACGTGCCGAAGGCCATCCCGGCTGAAAGCAGCAGGATTGGGATAAGGAGCGGGATTCGTAGGAAGGGCATAGGTATACGAATGATATATGAAGGAGGGTGCTGAGCGACAAGTAAGGCAGGAAGAACGTGAATTGAAGCAGAGAGCAGGGCTAGTAGATGGATGAGCTGTGCGAAGCGATAGGTATTGCTACACGCCTTGTCACTCGTCGCGTATGCAGGGGCGCTCACGGCGGCAGTTGCCGCAATTCAGGCAAACTGAATTGTTAAGCGGCAATGTCGGCGGTCACCTGGTTCAGGCATACCACCGCCGTAAGCAACTCGACCCTCCTTCGCGACCACTCTAGCAACCGAAGATGAATCCTGGTTGACTCGCACCCCACCCGGAGATGACGGCACCGTCATTCATTTGTCTTTTCCGCGCTGCCGATTATGGTTGGATTTGGCAACAAAGCCACCAGATTCACCTTATAGCGTGTAGAGTGCGCGCACCCGATCATAAACCGCGTCCCAGGTGAGTTCGCGACGTACGCGGGCATAGCCTGCCTCACCGAGGCGCCGGGCGAGCGCGCGATCTTCGAGCAGGCGCTTGATTGTTGCGGCGAGCGCGTCGATATCGCCGAACGGCACCAGCAATCCGTCCTCGGTCTCGTGGATCACCGCCGGCACACCACCGGCTCGCGCCCCGATCACCGGCACGCCATATACCCACGCCTCAAGGTAAGTGATGCCGAAACTGTCGGTGCGTGAGGGCTGCGCATACACATCGGCGGCGGCAAGTGCATCGCGACGCACAGCATCATCTACATAGCCAAGTACCCGAATGCGGGCCTTTTCCTCGGGCGCAAGTGCGGCTAGCTGCTGCTCAAAATGGCCCATCAATGGGCCGCATTGCACCCAGATTGCGGCGGAGCCTTCAGCCCAGAGCCGGCGCATGGCCGCAATCATATGCACAGTGCCTTTATCGTAGGCGGCTACGCCCATACTCAGCACCATCGGCCCATGAATCCGATGAGCCTCGCGAAAACGTGTTCGGTCTCCGCCGGCCAATTCTTCCAGGCTCACGCCCGCGCCGACCGTTCGCACTTGCGTTTCCGGCAGGCCGCAGCGCAGTAGATACGCCCGCTCCAGATCGGTCATGGTGGCAACACGAGTCGCCCGGCGCAGCAGATCGATCTGATGCGGCATGCTGTAATAGCGCACGATTCGGGTGTCGTGGGGTTCGCCGAGATGCACAAAGGGCGTGATCAGATGCGGCACATTGCGCCGCCTGGCCCAGCGTGCGGTCGGGATGATGGTGAAGTCGAGCGTAATATTGGTGCTATGGACGATTGCGGCATCGGCCAGATCGGGCGAATCGAGGTAACGTAACAACGCGGGCATACGTGGCGTCAGCAGCGCCAGGCGTTTCAGGAGCGGGGTTGCGCCCGGGCCAAAGCGACTAAGTTCGAGCATCAGTCGGCGCAGGATCGGGTAGACGATCGGCGGGCCGGGGGCGCGCTGCACCGGGAAGCGCAGCACGCGAACGCCGCCATGCTCACGCTCGCCCTGGGGAAGGGTACGCCGGCCCGGCGCCCAGAAATGCTCCAGATCAAAGGCATCGCTCGTCAACACCGTGACACGATGGCCCTCGCGCACCAGCCGTTCGCCGATCTCGATGAAGTAGCGCGCGCGCCCGAGGCCCGATGGTAGAGTTGAACAACATGAACAATGTGCATAGCGCGGCGAGTATACCACGGCGCGGCGTGATGGGCGCGGCGCGAGCGCGTAAAGTTGCAAGATCTGGCGTCTCCACGCGCTCTGGTATGTTACGCTCCGGCGGCGCGAATGTGTTGGCGGCGCTGATCAACCGCTGCGACTAAGGCATCGCGATTCTGCTTCCAGGCCGTATCAAGCTCCTGGCTGTGGCCGAGCAATACCCACGGCGCCCGGCCCACAATTGCGTCGAGCAGATCATTGACCTGCTCCTCTTTTTGAGTTGGATCACGATCATGGTGCCGTGGCGGTCGCCGATCTGGGCGTAGTAGCTTTTGCCCACATTGATGCCGTTGCTGCGGTGTTGCACCATGCGCTTGTAAAGCCAGACCATATCCTCGAAGCGCGTGGCCTGGAGGCGGGCCGATTTCCGATCCACCAACCACCGGGCAGTCAGGTGGACAGTGCCGAGTTTCTGGTGATCGGCGAAGAGTTCACGTATGTCTACCCTTTAGGGCGGGAAGCCCGGCAGCTTGAGCGCCGGGAGGAACGTCCCCGCTTGAGCGGCTTTCGCTTCTTGATGCTTTCGCACGTATATGCTATAATTCATAGCATATGAAGCTCATCGCGCAAATCCGGCTCAACCCCACCCCTGAACAACACGCAGCGTTACTGGCAACGCTGGTCGAAGCAAATGCCGCGTGTGATGCGATCAGCGTGATTGCGTGGCAAGCGCGTGAGTTTCGCCGCCTCCCCCTTCAAACGCGCTCCTATCATCAGGTCAAGGACTCGTTTCAGCTTGGGGCGCAAGTGCTCATTCGCTGCATTGCGAAGGTAGCAGACGCCTACAAGCTGGATCGCAAGGTGCAGCGCACGTTCCGCCCGCATGGCGCCATCGCCTTTGATGACCGCAACCTGTCCTGGTATACGGACAAGCACGCGGTGTCGATCTGGACCGTGGAGGGGCGGCAACACATCCCGTATCGCCTGGGGGCGCCGCAGCGGGTCTTGCTGCCCTATCGTAAGGGCGAGAGTGACCTTGTCTACCACAAGGGCGTGTTCTACCTGCTGGCCGTCTGTGACGTGCCGGAGCCGGATGAGCAGCAGATGGAGGGCGTGCTTGGCGTAGACCTGGGCATCGCCAATCTGGCGACCGATAGCGACGGCGAGTCGCTCTCGGGCCAGCAGATAGACCACAAACGGGAGTGGTACGCCGACGCCGGGCGGCGCTGCAAGCGGTCGGCACGAAGTCGGCCAAACGGCGGCTGCGCCAGTTGTCGGGTCGACAGCGCCGGTTCCAAAAGGACACGAACCACCGCATCAGCAAGCGGCTTGTTGCGAAGGCCGAACGCACGAAGCGGGCGATAGGGGTTGAGGAGTTAACCCATATTCGCCAGCGGACAAGGGCTAGAGGGCCGGCGCAGCGAGCGCGACACAGCAATTGGGCCTTCGCGCAGTTGCGGCAGTTCATCAGCTATAAGGCGCGCCGGGCAGGGGTGCGCGTGGTTGCGGTCGATCCTCGCAATACCAGCCGCACCTGTTCGGCCTGCGGCCACTGTGAGAAAGCCAATCGCCGCTCGCAGGCTGCGTTCTGTTGTGTCGTGTGTGGGCATCAGGCTTCCGCCGATCTCAACGCCGCTATCAATATTCGTGATCGGGCCGACTGTCAGACGGCCTATGGTGTCCAGCCTTCGGGCTGAGGCGCAAGCCCACGCCCTTCCAGGCGTGGGTGTCTGACTCTCGATCTCGCTGATCGTCAGGTTCAGATCGCCGAACCGGCTCAGGCGCGCAAGATCTGGTGGCGCCCAGGATCGCTCATGCGGGTCAGGCCCAGGAACAAGCCGAAGATACTCAAGCCCAGTACAACCGCACCGCCGGCCAACCCGAACCAACCGCCAACCATGAAGTCGTTATCGCGCAGCATCATCGGCAGCAGCATCTCGCCCAGCCAGGGTTCCTCGGCCACCAGCACATCAACCACCTCGCGCTGAATATCGCCGGGAACATCGATCAGCGCGCCGGTAAACGCAGTGCCGATCGCCATACGCGGCGTCTCAATCAGCAACACCCGATCGTCAACCAGCAGCGCCAGATAGTTCTTGCTGTTCACCACCCGGCCATTGCGGGTGGTCTCGTAGGTGAACCCGGTGTCGGCCACATCATCGCCGGCGATCGACACATAGTAGTGAAATACCTCAGCGACATCGGCGGTACCCAGCAACTCTGCACGCGGCATCTCGCGCGGGCCGGCGAAGAAGCAATAGTAGTAGCGGTAGCTGAGCGCGCCGGCGAGCAGCAGACCAAGGATGCCGGCAACAGCGAGCAACAAGACGTTCCGGTTCGAACGATCGACGGTGGCGCGAACGAGGTTCTGAGTCATCGCAAGCTCCCTGACGTACGGCTGCCTTGCGCTGTAAGGCGGCCGCTGGCATATCAATGCTGCGATGATAACAGTCGGTTGTGCGAAGGATGTAACCAGGAACTGATCTGGGCCGCATTAGCTTTGGGTCAGGCGCGCTTGAAGGGCCGCGGGATCGGTGACTGGAAGTTCGCAGACGAATTTGCGGCAAACGTATGCCGTCGCTTTGCCGTCGATCAGCTCGCGCTGTGCGAGCAGCGGCGTGATCGCGGCGACTGAATTGTCGCCGGGTGCGCTGCGGGCCACAACCAGCTGCGGGCGATAGCTACCCAAAGCGACCTTCAGCAATTCCTGCGTATCCTCGGCCTCTGGCGCACCGACCAATGCCAGTTCGACAATCGGCGCCGCATACAGATCGGCGGCGCAAAGCAGGCGCCCGAAACCCTGCGGGAAACGTATCATCATTGGGCCGAGGCCATTCAGCAGCTTTCTTGCCCGATCGCGATAGACATCCGCGCCGGTTAAAGCAGTCAGGCGCAAGAATGCCTCAGTCGCCACCGAAGTTCCCGACGGCACGGCATTATCACCGATGTCGCGCGGACGAGTGACAAGGGCCTCCTGATCGGCGGCGGTATCATAAAGCACGTCGGCCTGAGCATCCCAGAACAGCGCCACAGTTGTTTCGGCAGTTTGGATCGCCTCGCGCAACCAGCGCGCATCGCCGTCGGCGGCGTGGAGCGCCAGCAGCGCGTCGAGCAACTGGGCGTGATCTTCCAGAAAGCCGAGCGGCCCCGGCCGCCGTCCTTCCAACTCCGCAATAGGCGCCCATCGGGCCGGCGCATCTGGGTGAGCAGGAAATCGGCGCACTGCTGAGCGGCGGCCAGATAATCGGGCCGCTCGCAGGCCAATGCGGCCGAAACCAGGGCGCGGATGGTCATGCCGTTCCAGGCCACAATAATCTTCTCGTCCCGGAATGGCGCCGGGCGGCGGGCGCGGGCGGCGTACAATTTCTCGCGGCCACGTTCGATCACCGCCTGCAACCGCTCCGGCGACGCGCCCGTCACGCGGGCAACAGCGTTCGGATCACGGGGCAAATTGAGGATATTACGGCCCTCGAAATTGCCCTGCCTTGTGACAGCGAAAAGTTGCCCGAAAAGCATCGCATCTTCGCCCAGATGCTCCCGGATCTCGTCGGGTGTCCAGACATAGAACACACCCTCTTCGGCGTGGGGTGCGCCTGGATACGGCAAACTATCGGCATCCTGCGTGCTGTAGAAGCCCCCCTGCTCGTGGCGCATTTCGCGCAAAATATAGTCGAGGGTTTCGACCGCAACCCGGCGAAAGTCTTGTTCGCCGGTAACTTGATAAGCTTCGACATACAACCGGGCCAGCAAGCCGTTGTCGTAGAGCATTTTTTCGAAGTGCGGCACCAGCCAGCGTGCATCGACCGAGTAACGATGGAAGCCGCCGCCGACCTGGTCGTACATACCGCCCCAGGCCATCTTGCGCAACGTATTGATAAGCATCGGCAGTGCGCGTTCATCGCCACGCAGATGCGCCCGCAGCAAAAACTCCAGCGTCATTGGTTGGGGGAACTTCGGCGCACCGCCGAAGCCGCCTTCGGCTGCGTCGTACTGCAGCGAGAGTTGGTCGATCGCGCTGGTGATCAACTCGCGCACCGGCGGGAAATTGAACATATTGTTGGTCGGCGCCTCGGCGATCCGGTTCAGATGCGCCACCAATTCGCGCCCGCTCTCGACGATCTCAGCGCGGCGCGTGCGATAGGCTTCGGCGACACTACGCAGCACCTGCGGCCAACTGGCCATATTGTAACGACGGGCCTTCGCCTCGGGCGGGAAATACGTACCGCCATAGAAAGGCGTGCCGTCGGCCAGACAGAAGGCGTTCATGGGCCAACCGCCCTGACCGGTCATTGCTTGCACCGCCGACATATACACGCTATCGATATCGGGGCGCTCCTCGCGATCAACCTTGATACAGATGAACAGCTCATTCATCAAAGTGGCCGTGGTCGGATCTTCGAAACTCTCGTGGGCCATCACATGGCACCAGTGGCAGGCCGCATAGCCGACACTCACCAGAATGGGCTTATCCTCGGCGCGGGCGCGCTCCAACGCCTCAGGCCCCCACTCATACCAATCGACCGGATTATTGGCATGTTGCACCAGGTACGGACTGGCCGACGCGATCAGACGATTTTTATACGGCCCTTCTGCGGGCGCAACCCGATACTCGCTCATGAGAATCCCTTTCTGCTTTGAAATCCGCCTCATCCTACCATGCTATGCGGCGATGCGGCGATGCGGCCATGCGGGGCCATGCTGGCCATGCGGACGATTTGCCCCGTATTTGCACCGATTTTTCAGGCATTTGAGCCGATTTCGTGCAAATACGACAAATTTATCGTGATACAATATTCATATCGGGTTTGGGAATTTCGTAACAAGGAGGACAGGAATGAAGCAAGGTCAGGTGGGGCGCCTCGAATACGCGCTCCTGGTCGCATTAGTCGCGCTGACCGGTCTCTCGATCGCGTTGCTGGCGGCGCAGATCATCGCGCCGCAACCAGTTGCTGTCGCCGGTTTACTGATCGATCGGCTCAGCGCCTCAGTCGCGCTGCTGGTCGCCGGTGTCGGCATTGTGGTCTACCGATTTGCGCTGCGTTACCTCGACGGTGAACCCGGCCGGCGTACGTTTCTGCGTTGGCTGAGTTTCACGGTGTTTGCGGCTTATATCCTGATCGTTGCCTCGCACCTGTTGGTGCTTTTTGGCGCCTGGTTTCTCACTAGTCTCGGCTTGCATCAGTTGCTCACGTTCTATCGCAATCGCGCCGCCGTGCATCCGCCGGCCCGCAAGAAGTTCTTGATCAGCCGGCTTGGTGATGTCGCGCTGCTCGCGGCGATCGGCCTGATCGCATGGCAATGGGGCACGCTCGACCTCCACATCTTCCTGGCGAACCTGAATGCGCCGACGGTTCCGCCGCTCGCGATCGAAGCTGTCGCCGTGCTGCTCGTTACCGCCGCGCTCACGAAATCGGCGCAATTTCCCTTTCATAGCTGGCTGCCGGAGACAATGGAGGCGCCCACGCCGGTTTCAGCCCTGATGCACGCCGGAATCATTAATGCCGGCGGGGTGCTGGTGCTGCACTTCGCGCCGCTGCTGGTGCTGGCGCCGTTGGCCCTGTTGATCCTGGTGCTCGCCGGGACGATTACCGCCATCATCGGTATGCTCGCTATGTGGGCGCAGCCGAATATCAAGCGTACGCTGGCCTGGTCTACCGTGAGCCAGATGGGCTTTATGATGGTGCAACTCGGTCTGGCTGCCTTTCCGGCCGCGATCCTGCACCTGATCGGCCACGGTTGTTACAAGGCCTGGTCGTTCCTGCGCAGCGGCGGTCTGCCGCTACCGACCGCGCCGGCGCCGAAACTCGCACCGGCTCAGACGCTTATGATCGCTGCGATCGGCACCCTTGCCGCCATCCCCGCCCTGGCCCTGGCAGCAATGGTCACCGGCTTTGATCCGTTCCATTCGCCGGGCGAGCTCGCCCTGAGCGGGATCGTCGCCCTGGCGATCGGTCAGCTCTGGGTGGCCTGCTTCCAGGCGCCGCGCGCGCCAGCCGCATCTATGGTCGTGCCGGCGCTGGCTGCGATCGTCGCCACGCCGCTTGCTGCACTGCTGGCCTTCGGACTGTACCACGGCGCCTATCTCTTCTACTCGCCGGCCCTGGGTACACTGGCCGTGCCGAGTGGGCCGCTGGCCTGGATCGCTGCGGTACTGCCGTGCGTGGCGTTCCTGCTGCTGGTTGTGTTTTATGCCGTGATGCCGGCTCTTGGACGTACGCCGGCCGGCCGCGCCCTGTATGTCCACGCCCTCCATGGGTTTTATATCGGAACAATTGCCGACCGAATCGTCGAGCGGGTCTGGACTGGCCCGGCAACTACTGCGGAGGTGAAGCGTGCTTAAGGTAACAACCCGTACTGCGACCGAGTTGCGAACCGACTCGATTCTCGATGATGCGGCTACCGTGATCCGGCGCATCCCGCCGCTCTGGGATCTGTCCAACTACGTCGCCGTGAATCCGTTCCTCGGCTTCAGCAGCCAACCACTCCCTGAAGCCGCCCACATCATCGTCAACAGCCTTGGCGCGCGTATTCTGCCTGAAATCTCCTTCTACCGCCAGCGCTGGTTGGATGGGGCCTTCGGCGAAGCCGAGTTGGCTACGGCGGCGGAACGGGCCGATCAGGCGCCCGAAGCATTGCAGGCGATTCTGTCCGGCGAATCACCGACGCCGCTGCGTTCGGCCAACCCGACCCGCACTTTCGCCGAGCTGCACGACCTGCATTTCGGCACCACCTGGAACGAGCGGATCCTGCGCCACACCACGCTCTGGTGCGCGGCACATATCTCCGCTGTCGCGGCGTCCGGTACGCCGATCGAACTCTACAGTAGCTGGCGCGAGGCGGCATTGGTCGATCGGTCGCTGGAGATCGCCGGGTTGCCCGGCTGGCGTGCGTTTATCGCGCGCCTGCCGGAACATCCCGCCGCCGCCCTCACCCAGATCCTGAGCGAATTGGGCGTCGAGCCTGAAGAACGCCCGGCCTATCTCTACCGATTGCTCGGCTCGGTCTTCGGCTGGGCCTCGTATCTGCGCCGCGATGTCTGGGCGGCCGGCGATCAGGATCTCGGCCCGCTGCTCGATCTGCTCGCCATTCGCATCTGCAGCGATGCCGCTGTCTCGCTGCTGGCACCACAGAAAACCGGCCCCGCCGCCGTCCCACCGCCCGCCGCAGATAATCTGCCGCCCGGCAGCGAGGATGAGACGGTGCGCATGATCTTTCAGGAGGCGCTGGAGAATGGCTTCGCCAACCGGCTGATCGCGCAGTTGAACGGCCCCACGCCCGCATCCGGCGAACGCCCGGCAGTGCAGGCGGCGTTCTGTATTGATGTGCGCTCCGAGGTACTGCGCCGCCACCTGGAGTCCCAGTCGCCCCGGATCGAAACCCGTGGCTTCGCCGGGTTCTTCGGCGTTTTCCTGAATTGGCAGAGCGAAGCCGGCGGCAGCGCCCGCTGCCCGGTGCTGCTTCCGACCGGCGTGACGATCCGGTCGCAGCAGGCGCCGGAAGCGTTCTCCGCGCGCACGGTGTTGAAGAAGATCGCGAGTGCGCCGGCCGCCTCGTTCAGTTTTGTCGAAACCCTTGGCCTCGGCTATGCACTTGGCCTGGCCGGTGATGCCCTGGGCCGGCTGATCATGCCGCGCGCCGCTGAGGCTGCGGCGCCGTTCACACTGGATCCGGCCGAGGCAGCCGGTGTGGTGCCAAACGACCGCATCACAATGGCGGCCGGAATTTTGAAGAACCTGGGCCTGCGCGAACAGTACGGCCGGATCGTCTTGCTCTGCGGCCACGAGGGCCGCAGCGAGAACAACCCCCATCAGGCCGGACTGGACTGCGGCGCCTGCGGTGGCCACGGCGGCGCGCTCAACGCTCGGGTCGCCTGTGCTCTGCTGAACGACCCGGCAGTGCGGGCGGCCCTGCCCGCCCAGGGCTTCCCGGTGCCGACCGATACCCACTTCCTGCCCGGTGTCCACGATACCTCGACCGACGAGGTACATCTGCTCGATCTGGATCAGTTGCCGGCGACTCACGGCGAGGATCTGAAGCAGTTGCGGAAGTGGCTGGCCGCCGCCGGCGTCGCCACACGGGCCGAACGCGCCGCCGCTATGGGGATCGCGCCGCAGCCCGAAGGCATGATCGCGAAGTTGCTCAATCGCCGCGCCCGTGATTGGTCGGAGGTGCGACCGGAGTGGGCACTGGCCCGTAACGCCGCCTTTATTGTGGCCCGCCGCAGCCGTACCCGCAGCGTGAACCTGGAGGGCCGGGCCTTTCTGCACGAGTACGATTGGCATACCGACCCCGATAACTCCATCCTGACCCTGATCCTGACGGCGCCATGATTGTCGCTTCGTGGATCAATTTGCAGTACTTCGCCTCGACGGTCGATAACGACTGGTTCGGCTGCGGTACCAAAACGCTGCACAACCGGGTCGGCAATCTCGGCGTGGTACTGGGCAACGGCGGCGACCTCCGCACCGGATTGGCGCTCCAATCGGTGCAAGCGCCCGATGGTAGCTGGTATCACGAGCCGCTACGACTCCAGGTGATCGTCGAGGCTCCGCGTGCGCAGATCGAGGCGATCATCGCCGAACACCAGAGCGTGCGCGATCTGGTTGAGAATGATTGGGTGCGCCTCTTCGCCCTCGACCCCGACGGCAACGAAGCGGTACGTTGGGTCCCCGGCCAGGGATGGGCTACGACGACGCCGATGGTGGCGTAATTTCGTAGCTCGCAGGGTTTTTTTACGCGCCCCGTAGCGGTGGAGCATGCTTCGCCGCTACGGGCGCATTGATTATCGGCGGTAGCAGAGAGCGGGACTATCATCCCATAGCAAACCACAAGCGGTCGGTGCATGATCGTAATAGTTAAATATTCGTTAAAGATAAAACCCTATGCGCCGCCGACTGATCTATCTCATTCTGCTAACGCTGTTTCTCTCCGGCACTTTACTTGTCGCCGCCGCACCTGCGCCTGCCGCCGAGCAACAGCTTTTTCTGCCGTTGTTGGATACGCCGCCCGGCCCGCCGGCGCGCATCGTCAATGCGCCCTACCACCAGGTCAGCGACATCGACAGCCGTTATGCCGAACTGGCCGTATTCTGGTTCGGCCAGATCAGCGCCGACGGCAATGCCGCCGATGTGCGGGTCGGGTATAACGACAGCGAGTTGTATGTGGCGGTGGCCGTATTTGATCGCCGGCTGCACTATCCGCCCGACAGCAGCGCGGATCTCACCCAATGGGATTCGGTCGAACTCCTGCTCGACACCGGCGGCGCGTCCGGCCAGGCGCCGCGCAACAGCAGCTACCGGCTACTGGCAAGTCTGCATAACGGCGGCGAGCAACCCGATCGGCAACGAACTGCGCGTGGCGATGGTGATACCTGGCAGCCGCACGATTTTGAGGTGCGCAGCATTGCCGGTTGGCGCGGCGAAGGGCTAAATGACAACGGCGACGATCGAGGTTGGGCGCTGACGTATCGCATCCCCTTCGCCGAACTTGGCGGACGCCCGGCCGACGGCAGTATCTGGGGCATCGGTTTGCGGGTCTTCGATCGCGACGGAGCGAGCCTGGGGCCGACCCGGATCTGGCCGGAGACACTCGATGCGAATACGCCGTCAAGCTGGGGCGGCCTGCACTTCGGATTGCCGCAGCACCGGGTTCCGGCCGCAGGCGCCACGCAGGAGGTCAGCATCAGGCACCGGCTCAATGGCGCCGATGTGCCCGACGGAGCGGTCGGCGGCGGCAGCACCTGCGGCGCCGGGCTGGATTTCTGGCGTGAGTGGGGCGAGCGAAGTTATTACCGCCTTGATGATGATCCGGGCGTCGAGCCGGGTGATTTCAACATCCAGAACCAGTCCGACATTGCCGATTGGCCGTGTTTCTCGCGCTACTACATCAGCTTTCCGCTTGATGCAGTGCCGGCCGGTGCTCAGATCGTCGCGGCGCAACTCGTCCTCCATCAGATCGGCAACGCACAACCCGACGCCGCACAGCCGTCGTTCATCCAGGTACTGACGGTGGCCGAGGATTGGGAAGAAGCATCGCTGACCTGGAATAATAGCCCGCCGGCACAACAGAATATTGGTGGCGCGTGGGTGGGTGTGCTGCGCGAATTCCCCGGCTTTCCCGGCGTCGCCCGCACCTTCGATGTGAGCTATGCCGCCGCCCAGGCCCAAACCGCCGGAACGCCATTGCGCCTGGCGCTCTACTCGGCCGATAATGCCTATCACAGCGGCAAATACTTCGTCTCCGGCGATACCGGCGATTGGAATGCCGATGCCCGCCCGGCCCTGCTGATTACCTACGCGCCATAGCGCAATCCGATCCAGGATCTATAACTCCATGAAACTCCCTGCGCTCCGGAATTCTCCCCTTCCGGAGGCGCGTTTGCCTGGGTAGAGCCTGGTTTTGCGGCAAAACGCCAAAACCAGGCTCCATAGTTGCGTTCAAGCTGGTACAATTCGGCTGTTCGGCTGTATCCTGTATCTTGTATCCTCGTTGAGGTGCGCGTGCTGCCCTACCTCGTTCAGATCGGGCCGTTACAAATACCGACTCACGGGTTTTTTGTGCTAGCCGGCGTGCTGGCGGCGTTAGCGATCTTTCTGTATGAGGCGCGGCGCCGGCATATGCTCGATGAGCGCCTGTTCGGCGTGATCGGCGGGACACTCTTCTGCGGTGCGATTGGCGCGAAACTCAGTACGCTCTGGGTCTATCTGGAGGCGGCGCCGTATCCGACGGCGCTCGGGATCTTGATCGAGGGCGGCAAAAGTATTCTTGGCGGTCTCGCCGGCGCTTACATCGGCGCCATCCTCTTCAAACACATCCTCGGCTACCGCGAACGTACCGGCGATCTGTTCGCCCCGGCAGTCGCATTGGGCATGGCGATCGGACGGATCGGATGCCTGCTGACCGAGCAGATCGGCACGCCGACCAGTATGCCCTGGGGGATTGTACTCAGCGCCGATCTGGCCGCACGCATCCCGAATTGCCCCGACTGTGCGCCGGGTATGCGGCTGCATCCTTCGTTTGTCTACGAGATTATTTTTCATGGGATCGCATTTGCGCTGATCTGGTGGTGGCTACGCCCGCGGATCTTTGTGAAGGGCGAACTGCTGAAGATCTACCTGCTGGCGTATGCGTTCTTCCGCTTTGGGGTTGAGTTTGTGCGCGGTAATCAGGTGGTGTGGGAAGGTCTGACCCGCTCGCAGATCTTCTTACTTCCCACCACCGGTTTGCTGATTCTTTATTTTGTACGCCAGTGGCGGCGTGGTGTGTACCGCATGCCGGAGCCACCGCAGCCGAATGCAGAATTCAGAATGCAGAATGCAGACTGAGCTGTGATGGTCGTCGGGTTGACAGCGCAGCAGTCGGCACGTCTACCATAAAGGAAGAAGTTGTGTCGGAGCAGAATATCGCCCGGATTCTGGACTATCTCAACGCCAATGCCGCCCACTACGGGTTGGAAACATTACGCACCCAGTTACTTGCGGCGGGCTACGCCGAGCAGGAGATCGCGGCGGCGATCACACGGTTTGAACAGGCCCAAAGCGCCCCGCAACCGGTTGCACCGACGATCCCATTGCCAAGTGACCCGGCCGCTACCACACGGCTCTCCGAGCCTGATCGGGTAGAGATTGAGTCGCCGCCGCAACTGCCGCAATCCGACGATCGGCAGGCCGCGATTGCGCGAGCGCGGGCGTATATCGAGGCCAATCGCGACCGCTATGAACTGGAAGCCTTGCGCGGCACCCTGGTGCAGTCAGGCTACGCGGATGACGTGATCGCGGCGGCCCTGACGCAGATCGGCCCGGTCAAACAACCGCGGCGCAAACGCAACCCTGGTGACGGACCGCCGCCGACCTGGCCGTTCGGGTTGTTGGTGATGGTGGCTAACTATGTGGCGATCAGCCTGTTTCTGACACTCGAAGTCGCAGTTGTGACCAACGGGATCATCTTCGGGATCGGCACACTGCTGGTGCTGGGCGGCGAAACCGTCGCATGGTTCGTGCTGCGCCGCGGGCCACGCGAGCGGCTCGGCCGCATTCTTGTCCAGGGCGCACTCTTCACCGTGCTGCTTACTTTCGGCTCCGTCGCAATCCTCGCCCTGCTGATCGGCGCGTGCCTGGCAGTGATTGGGGCCTTTTAGCTATGGATGGTCGCAAGTTGCCGACATGGCCGATCGGCTGTGTTTTTTCAATCTTTAATCTGCTCCTGCTTTTTAACACCTTCGCCATGCTCGGCGCGCTGAGTTCCGCCGCAGCGTTCGCGCCAATGCAGGCGGTGAGCATTCCGTATGCTGCGGTCGTAGTGCTGTTGTTGGCCGAGATGACCGGCGCGATCCTGTTGCGGCGACGCAATCCCTACGCCGCCCGCGTACTCTGGTGGGGAATCGGCCTAACCTTTTTGTTCGGCGGGATCTTCGTCGGGTTCACGAATTGGATGGATGCGGCGAGTGGCGTGTCCAAGGTGACAAGCTGAGAAGGTACAATCATGCCCGGTATGCCCTTACGCAGTGATCGCGTGCTGCGGTACGTAAGCGCCTTTTGCCCGCACTGTTATCACGAAAATCCCGAACTTCCCCTTGAGCGGGTGCGCCGCCTGGGCGGCTATCTCAGCGCCGATGAGCACGACCGGGTCTGGCTGGTGCGTGGCTGCCCCGATCATGGCATGGTGCGCACCCTCTACGATCAGTCGGCGGAGATTCTGGCCTATCTGGAGGAGTGGACGGCGCCGACCAAGCGGCATATGCCCGATTTGTTCGGCAATTTCGACCCGTTGCCGCAGGCGTATCTGCGCGGCCTGGGCGAAATGCAGACGCAGCATACCTGCACGCTGCTCGAAGATATCGAGCTGAGTTGCAATCTCTGCTGCCCGAACTGTTTCGCCGCCAGTTCGCCGCAATTGCGGGCGTGGTGCCGATCGCGACGGTGCTGGCGAATGTCGATACCCGAATCAGCCGCGAGGATGGCCGGATCGATGTGTTGATGCTCTCCGGCGGTGAGCCGACGATCCATCCGCAACTGATCGAACTGCTCGACGCATTAATTGAGCGACCGATTGTACGTATTCTGCTGAACACGAATGGGATCGCGATCGCCCAGGACGACCGGCTGCTGAACTATCTGAAGCGCCACCGCAAGCGGATCGAAGTCTATTTGCAGTTCGACGGATTCAAGTTGGAGACACACCGGTTTCATCGCGGCGCCGATCTGCGCAAGCTGAAGGAGCGGGCGATCGCGCGCCTGAGCGCCGCCGGGATCTTCATCACGCTCACCATGACTGCCGCGCTCGGCGTGAATGACGACGAGATCGGCGCAGTGCTGAAGTATGCCCTGGCGACACCGTTTGTCGGCGGGGTGAGTATCCAGCCGCAGTTCGGCAGCGGGCGATCGACGCCGATCAACCCGCACGATCGCCTTACCCATACCGGCGCCCTGGCGCGTTTCGGGCCGCAGACCGACGGATTGATCACATGGCGTGATATGATCGCCTTGCCATGTTCACACCCGCACTGTTGCTCGGTGGGCTACATGATCCTGACCGACGCGGGCGAGTGGCGTTCGCTGGCGGCAATTATCGGCCACGACCAACTCAAGACTCACCTTGATCTGGTTAGCAACCGGATCGTCGATCCCGAGTTGTCGGCGCAGTTACGAACCCTGGTGAAGGAGTCGTTGCTCGGCCTGTTTAGCGAGCAGAGCAGCCTGAGCCATCCGGAGATCGGTGAACTGTTCCGCAATGTCTGTGCGACGTGTGACATCGGCATGAGCACATTGCTGCGGCTGGCGGGTAATGCACTGATCGGTCGCCAGGATCAGTTGCGCGAATTGCTGGCCCGGCGGGTCAAGCGGATCACGATCAAGCCGTTTATGGACATCAACACAATGTTGGAGGAACGGCTGCTGCAATGCTGCGTACATGTCGGCACTCAGGGCGCCGACGACGCGCATCAGTGTGCGCCGTTCTGTGCCGTGCAGGCATGGCCGGCCCTTGGCCGCCAGAAATTAAGTGAACGGGCGAAAATGTAAAGTGAAGCATGCGCGTCCGGCCGCTCAGGCCGCAGGCGGCCGATTGCGCGGCACATGCTTCGCCCAGGAAATAAAGGAACCCAAGATGACCGTTGAGCACGAGAGTGAGCTACAAGGATTGCGCGCCGCCGGCAGGATCGTGGCGAACACCTTACGCACCATGGGCGAAGCAGTGCAGCCGGGCGTCACCACCGGCGCATTAGACGCAATCGCGGCCGAAGAGTTACGGCGGGCCGGAGCACGACCGGCGCCGGCACTGACTTACGGTTTTCCAGGGGTGGCCTGTATCAGCATCAACGACGAGGCGGCCCACGGAATCGCCGGGAAACGTGTGATTCGCGACGGTGATCTGGTGAAACTGGATCTGTCGCTTGAGTTTGCCGGTTTCTGGGCCGACGCCGCAATCACCGTGATCGCCGGAGCTGCCGACCAGCGCCACCGGCGTTTGTGCCAGATCACTCAATCTGCGCTGAATGCAGGTGTGGCCGCAGCACAGGCCGGCAAGCCCATGCACGCGATCGGGCGCGCGATCGAGGCGACGACGCGCAAGGCCGGGCTACGGGTGATCCGCGAGTTGAACGGCCACGGACTGGGCCGGCGACTGCACGAAGATCCCAGCGTGCCACACTACTTCGAGCCACGAGCGGCACGGCTGTTGCACGAAGGACTGGTACTGACGGTCGAGCCGCATGTGGCCCTGGGCGGCGGGCGGATCTACGAGGCCGCCGACGGCTGGACCCTTAAAACCCGCGACGGCAGCTTCGTGGCGAATTTCGAGCACACAATCGTAATCACGAAAGGCGCGCCGATTGTGATCACGGCAGTGTAGCAATCTACTCGGCAACCGGCAACCGCTCCAGGATCAACTCCTGGGGCGGGCCTTTGTCGATGCGCCGTTCGATCTGGAGCGCTTGGCTTGAACCGTGCCGCTGGTGGGCCGCCGCTGGTGGGCCGACCGGCGTAAACGCCGCTTAATCCGGGTTCGCCGGCGCAGCCCCTGAGCAGCAGCACCATTGCAAAAAGGCCGCTGATCGTAATACGTATGCGTGTCATTCCAGACTCCGAAGGAAGCTGTATGTCGTCACAGGATAGCACCGATCGACCGGAGTTGCGTGCCGCTCAGGAAGCCCGCCAGGCCCAGGCGAGCTTGCGATCGGCGCCGCCACCAATGCCGCCGTTGCCGGCGGTACGCGACCCGCTGCCCTACTGCATCTATGCCACAGTGGCTTTGCTGGCCTGGCTGTTCTCGCCTGCGGTTGCCGTGGCCGCGTTTGCTGCACTCGGGTTTTATCGGTACTGGCGGGCCTACCGGGCGGGATTGCGGGCCTCCGACTGCATTCTGGGCGATCCACGCCGCGTGATGGCATATCTTGGCATCCTGTTTGTTGCCGGCCTCGGCACAACCCTGGGGCAACTGATCGACTTGTTGTGATCCGCCTGCGGCCGGGGTAGGGTAACCTCGCATATCAATAGCCTGCTTTGTCCAGAGAGCAACACGTTTGTTCGTATGCTACAATAATCGTGTTGGACACCGGGCCACTGGGCATCATCACCAACCCACGCCAGACACCTGATACGGTGGCTTGCACCGCCTGGTTGCGAAGTATCCTGGCTGCTGGCGCATGCGTGGTATTGCCGGAGATCGTCGATTATGAATTGCGCCGAGAGTTGTTACGCGCCGGCAAGCAGAATGGTCTTCGGCGTCTCGACACTGCGGGCCGCAGGCTGGACTACGTACCCCTACCGAAACGCCAACCCAAGCCCTGACGCCGCATCTCGGTAGTTGGACAAGCGAGCCTGCACCGTGCTACACTGCCGGGAAATATTGTTCTATAGAAAGGACTCCTTCCGTGACAAAACCCCGCAGTGATCTGCGTCGTCTTGGCACCATCCTCGTTCTGGGGGTCGTTGCCGGGGCTGCCGCACGCTACTATATTGAGAGTCGTACCCGCACCGAGACCCGCACGCAACCGCATTTGATCGATTGGGAACAGGCCCGCGCCGTAGCGCTGCGTGTCTCGAAGTGGGAGCAAGCCCCGATTCAGGATCGCGCCCACCGCCGCGAACAGTATGTGCGGCTGGTTGCCAAGAGTGAACCACTGATCGCTGAGTACCTGGGCGTGCAACTGCCAGAACCAATCAGCCGCGTGTATGTGTTCGACCGACGCGAATGGCTGGAGGCGAATTTCGCGTCGTTTGAGCAGTTGTTCAACCCGATCGAGGAGTTGTACGAACGCAACGGCGGCGCCCGCGGCCCGCTGATGCTGTTGCTCGGCGATCTGAACGGGAAGGTTCTCGGCGCTCAGATCGGCGTGCTGCTCGGCTATCTCGGCCAGCGGGTGCTCGGCCAGTATGATCTGAGCCTGCTTTCGCCCGACCCGGCCACGCAAGGTGCGTTGTATTATGTCGAGCCGAATATCGCGCGGGTGCAAACGCAACTCGGCCTGAGCGACGAGGATTTCCGGCTCTGGATTGCCTTGCACGAGACGACCCACGCCTTCGAGTTTGAAGCGTATCCGTGGGTGCGCCGGCATTTCAACGAATTGCTGCAAGAGTACTTCAACGAGTTGAATGGCCAGCTTGAAAATCTCGGCAGCGGCCTGACGCAACTGGTGGGCCGAGTGGCACAGGGCCTCGGCACAGGCCAGCACTGGATCGAGATGATGCTGACGCCGCGCCAGCGTGCGATCTTCGACCGGCTTCAGGCATTGATGTCGTTGGTGGAAGGCTATGGCAACCATGTGATGAACGCCGTCGGCCGGCAGTTGTTGCCGAGCTTCGAGCAGATCGAACAGCGGGTGGCCCAGCGTCAGCAGACGAAGACACTGGTGGAGCAGTTGTTCAATCGGCTAACCGGCATGGATCTGAAACTGGCCCAGTATCAGCAGGGCGAGGCATTTGTGAACGCCGTGGTTGATGCGCGCGGCATCACCTTCGCCGCCCGCGTCTGGGAGCGCGTCGAGCACCTGCCGACGATGGAAGAGATCCGCAACCCGCAGCAGTGGATCGCGCGCATGGATCGTATGGCGTAAGAGGCCGTGAGCGGTAGGATGCCTGGCGACACGTCGCTATTCCGCCATCACGAAATGTCCCAGCCTGACAAAATGAACCAGCCCAAGGGATTCGGCCAGGCCGACCGAGGGCTGGTTTGATTCATGGATCTGGGAGCGCGGCCTAAAACCACGCGCCGTTAGGGAGTGCAAAAGTGCAACAGCACTCCAGTGAGCCGCTCGCGTTCCAACGGCAGGCAACTGATGCGCGAACCGTAGCCATGCGGTAGCTTCAGCGCGGTGATAGAGCGCAGTGGATCACGTTGCAGGATGTTCAAGGCGGTCGTGAGATAGTGGTTCATAGCGGGAGTCAATCCGATCGATTCTATTGGATCGCCTCGGCAATCGCAAGAACCTGCGCCGGCGTGGCCAGGCGTCCGATCGCCCAATGCCGGTTCGCCTCGGCGCCCAATTGGGCGCGCACCGCCGCCCGTGTATCGTTTTTGCGTCGCTACCCGGCCGCAAACACCCCCAACGTCAACAGCAGCGCCATCAGCCCGCCGAGCGCCACGTAGATACCACAGGCCGGCAGTGTCCGCCGCAGCACCTCGCCCTCGGCGCCTTGCAAGCCCACAGTTGCCCCACCGGCGATAATATTGTGCGGGCAAATGATGTTGCCCACCGCCGCGCCGAATCCCTGTGCGGCGACGATCACAATCACCGGCAAATCGCTGCTAAGTGCGGTGGCCTGCTGAAAATCGGTGAACAGGATATTCGAGGCGGTGGCCGATCCGGTCACAAAGGTGCCGAGTACGCCGACCAGCGGTGCGAACAGCGGCCAGAGATCGCCGGTAGCAGCGGCGGCGGCCGCAGCCATGGTGTCGATCATCCCGGCATGCACCAGAATACGCGAAAGGCCGAGCATCGCCAGGAGCGCGATTGTCACCCCGAAGACCTGCAAGGCCGCTGCGGTAATCGCGCCGCGCAGATCGGACAAGCGCGCCCGCTGGATCACGGCGCCGATCACGAAACTGATCGCGAGTAATGTGCCGGGATGGTAGAACGGCTCGAAGCTGCCGGCGAAACGATCGAACAATTCCCAGCCAACCACCATGCTGCGCACCGTCTCACGAACCGGATCGAGCAGGCGCGTGAGCAGAATCAGCGCCACCAGCGCCAGATACGGCGACGCCGCCCGCAACAGTTTGCCGCCCTCGCCCGGCGGCGTTGTGCCCTGCGCCGACGCACCGGTGAGCCGAAGCGCGGCCACAAAGCCAAGTGCGCCAAGTAACGCTCCGCCGAGCGTCGGCAACTCCGGCCCAATAAACTGCGCGATCAGGAACATCGGCAACAGAAAGAGCACCGCCGCAACTCCAGCCCAGGCCCAGATTCTGCGACCGGTAGGCGCCTGCGGCAATGCCCGCCGGATCACCTGCAAGGTTAACAACACCATCACCCAACCCAGCACCAGGTGGAACAAACTCGTCGTCTGCGCGATCTCCAGACCCGCCAGGCCGGTAGCTGCGATCTGCGGCACAACCGGCGTGCCGACCGCACCGAACGACACGCCGACCGCATGCCCGATCAGGGCCGCCGTCACAGCGGCGATCGGCGTCAGGCCGAGGCTCACCAATAAGGGCGCGGCAAGGGCGATCGTGGTGCCGAAGCCGGCCGCACCCTCGATGAACAGCGCGAAGAACCAGGCCACCACCAGCGCGGCGATGCGCGGATCGGGCGAAAGCCGGCCGAGTGCGCTGCGGATGGCATCAACACCGCCGGTACGTAGCTGCAACTGATGAATACAGAGCGCAGGAAAAATGATCCAGAGGATCGTCGCGGCGATAAAGGTCGCTTCGGCAAGTGCGCCGGCCGTTGCCGCCGGTATGCCGATGTCGCCGTAGATTGTGCGGCCGAAGCCGAAAACAAACCATGCCAGCAACAAGGCCGTCGCAAGCCCAACCAGTCCGGCGTCCCGGGCCGACCAGCGAACAGCAAGCATCAATCCGAGAATCAGCGCGATCGGGAGGGCGGCAAGTCCAGCAAGCAACACGCAAATAACCTCTTTTCAAATCTTGTCGGCGGCACTCTTCCCTATGAGGATAGCATATCCCGCCGTGCCGTTTGTGGGTTCAGAGCCGTGCGTATGCTGTAGTTATACCCTGGCGATATACTGTAACCGGCGGCATCACAATCAATCTGTTACCGTACCTGCCGAATCTCCGGCCCACCACCAGCAACAGGGTAAAGGAATCCCATATGGCATTTCATACGGATGAATTAAAGCAACTGACTGCGGAAAATGAGCAACTTCGGCGAGCGGTCGAACGCTACCACAGTCTGCTTGAACAACTCGCCATCGGCGTGTATATTTACCGGCTGGAAGATCGCGACGATGACCGAACCCTGCGTATGGTCGTCGCCAATCCCGCCGTCGAACAACTCACCGGCATCCCGGTACCGGAACAGATCGGGCGCACACTCGACGAGAACTTTCCCGGCCTGCGCGAACAAGGGATTCCACAAGCATACGCTCAGGTTATCCGTAGCGGCGAGGCGCTGGAAACCGAAAGCATTTACGGCGATGAGCGTGTGATCGAGGCCGCTTTCGCCGTACGGGCAGCGCCTTTGCCGAATGATGAAGTGGCGGTGTTCTTCGATAACATTACGGCTCGCAAGCAAACCGAATTGGCGCTCAAGCAGTTGAATAGCGAACTAGAGCAGCGGGTGGCCGAACGCACCACCGAGCTGGAACGTAGCCAGAGCATGTTGCAGCACGTCCTCAATTCCTCACCCTCGGCGATCTACATCAAGGATCTGCACGGGCACTTTCTGGTGGTCAACCAGCGTGCAGCAGGCGTAATGGGCCACGCGCCCGAAGAACTGCTCGGCAAAGCCGATTACGAACTGTTTCCGGAAGAATTTGTCGCGCAGTGGCGCGCTGCCGAGCAGGAAGTATTGCAACGCCAGGCAGCCGTCGAACAAGAGGAAACGGCGCCGCAACCCGATGGTATTCATACCTTCCTCTCAAGCCGTGCTCCGATCATGGACGAAAACGGCAAGATCTACGCCATCGGCGGGGTCTCTACCGATATTACGAGCCGCATCAAGGTTGAAGAAGCGCAGAAACGCACCGCCGACGAACTCCGCGAGAACCAACAACTTCTGGCGACCTTGTTCGATTATCTGCCGGTAGCGGTGATTTTGAAGAGTGCCGCCGACAGTCGCTTTGTGTTGTGGAATGGTGGCAGTGAGCAATTGTTCGGCTTCAAAGCTGCCGATATCATCGGCAAAACCGATCACGATATCTTCCCTAAGGAACAGGCCGACGAGTTCCGCGCCGCTGATCTCGCCGTGCTGTCCAGCGGCCAACCGCATGTCATCCCTGAGGAGTTTGTCGATAGTGCGACACTCGGTCGGCGGACATTGCGCACCACCAAGATCCCGATGATGGACCCGCAGGGCAAGCCGAGTTTCCTGTTGGTGATCTGCACCGATCTGACCGATGAGAAGCGGGCTGTCGATGAACGAGCGGATCTTCAAGCCCAGGTGATCGAGGCGCAACAACATGCTTTGCGCGAACTTTCAACCCCGCTGCTCCCGATCTCGCGCAAGGTTGTGCTGATGCCGATTATCGGCTCGGTCGATAGCCGCCGGGCGTCGCAGGTGATGGAAACGCTGCTGCTTGGCGTGGCCGAACATAATGCTCAGTTCGCAATTGTCGATATCACCGGTGTGCAGGTGGTCGATACACAGGTCGCCAACGCCTTTATTCAGGCCGCTCGCGCGGTTTCGCTCCTGGGCGCCCAGGTGCTGCTGACCGGGATCAGGCCCGAGGTGGCCCAGACACTGGTGCAACTCGGCGTCGATTTGCAGGGCATCATGACCCGCGGATCACTGCAAGACGGTATTGCCCATGCCCTGAAATTGGTCGGCCTGTAGGACGCATCCTCTGTGCCTGTTGTTTGCCGGCTGCAACGGTACGCAACAGGCACAAAATCTATCTTCCCCCACAACTCCCCGCGCATATTAGTTGCTGTACAGGCGCCAGATACACGAGCAAATAATCAAAGAAAGTGAACCGCATGCATGCGCGCCCAGAGAGGAGAGCGCTGTTCGCAGTGTTTGCGCATTTGATCACACTCGTCGCCCTGCTTACATTATCGGCCTGTAGTACTGGTCAAAGCGCCGACCGGCGTTGCTACGGCTTCAGGATGCGGTTCACGGCGTCGCGATCAGGCCGGGCCACCCGCTGATCCTGGCCGTCGCCGCCGGCAAACCCTGCCTGGGATTACCGGGCTAGCCGGTTTCAACCGCCTTAACCGCCGAACTCTTTTTGCGCCCGCTGATCTACCGCATGCAAGGCATTAACCCGCCGCCTCGTTTGCATTGGCGCGCCGAAAAACGCGACCTGAACCACGGCAGGAGCCGGAGATGCGCTGACAGGGTGAGAGTGGAGCGCGTACCTGGGTTGCAAAGGCGGGCTGCCGAATCTGACCGGTCAGGCCTGTTTCCACGGATTCATCACAGTGATTCCCGTATGCTGAAAATCCGCATCATTTCGGGTCACCAAAACAAAGTTTCCTTGCCGGACAATCGCAGCAATGAGCGAGTCGATTGCGGGCATCGGCCTAGCCGCGAGTTCTAATTGCCCAACCATTTCTCCCCATGTCAGCATCACCGCCGTGTTCAGATCGGCGATTTTTCCGGCAAATCGGATCAAGAGATCCGTCTCAAGCCATTGCATCACCGTGGCACGACGCTCTGAGAGCGGCAGCTTTTCAATGCCTTTGCGAATTTCGCCAAGCGTGATCGCACTAAGGTATACCGCCTGCGGATCAAGCTGGTCAAGCCAGTCCAGAACGGCCCGATTCGGCTGCTTACTGATCAATTCAGAAATGACATTCGTGTCGAGCAAATACTTCATAATGCCAGATCCTCACGGACGGGACTTTGATCACGGGTTACATCGAGCGCAACCTCTGCTAATGGCGATTCTTGAAAAAAACGGAGAGCTTCTGTTGCGCGAGTGTGAGCCGGCGATACTCCTGGTACGAAAGCACAATCACCGTTTCTACACCACGTTTTGTGATCACCTGTGGACCGTGCGTCAATGCTTCCTCCACCACCTCACTAAACTTGTTTTTGCTTCTTGAAGTTGCCAGGTACGACTCATACAAGCTCCTATTTGTTTCTGTCTAGTCTGTCTAGCAAGAGTATAAAGGAGGAGCGAAGCCATGTCAAGCCAGGAGAGGGGAAATGAGGCCACACAAAGAGATGTTCAGCGCAGCGATCGCACTATCAGCCCTTAACCTATCATCGCGTCAATGTTCACGGTTGCCTTTCGCAGCTTGCAGTTCATCGCGATCCACGCGCAAAATCACATGCTCCATGGAGAACGACTAGATCAAGGCAAGCGGGATGGTGTAGCGCCCACGCAATCCCCACCAGTGCGTCACGAGCATGCTGCCGTCGCCAAGCAAGTGCCGGCTGTCGGGTGCGGTGGCGTAGCCCGCATCCACCGACTGCGTGAGCGGCCCACGATTACCGAGCGTCAATGTCGGCACGGGGCCACGTAGCTCGCCGTTGAATGACGAACTCTGGCCTGCGCCGTCCGTGATCAGTGGTTCAGGCGGCTCCACTTTCCCCGGTATCACCCGCTGGATCGTGCCGAGATATGTGTAGTCCCTGGTATACACATCCATCCCGGCCGCAGACCGCGATCATCAATACGCATTCTGTTCGCCTCCGGCTCCAAATTCTACCTACGCTATTGTGGGCGGTGCGGCTCCGCCACATGCAAAAGTGTTTATTGGATGCGGTTTGCTATGCCGGCCACATCCAAGGAACTATGATCCAAACCGCACCCGCTCGGCCCCGGCATAAACCCGCAGCCGGCGCCCGCGCACATAGCCGATCAGGGTGATATTCCAGGCCTGGGCCAGGCGAATCGACATGACCGTCGGCGAGGTGTGCGAGATCACAATCGGCGCCTGCATGTTGTAGGCCTTGGTGATCATCTCCGACGAGATCCGCCCGCTGCTCACCAGAATGCGGTCTCTGGTCGGGATCGCGTCGAGCAGACATGCGCCGCAGATCTTGTCGAGGGTATTGTGGCGGCCGACATCTTCGGCCAGCACCAGCAATGCGTCCGGTTCGGCCAGGGCCGAGGTATGGACACCGCGACTGCTGCGATACAAGCCGGCCGCCTGGTTAAGCATCTGCATCAAGCCGGCAACTTGCGCCGCACTCAGCTGCAGATCGCTGATCAACGGCGGCCGATCACCGGCCAGATCGTCGAAGGTAACGCCACCGCCGCAGCCACTGGTCAGTACCCGCCGGCCATTGCGTTCCGGCGTCGCTTGACGCAACCGCACGGTAATACTGCCGACGGATTCCTCACACGAGTGCATGCGCAGCTCGCCGTTCAAACCGACCTCGGCGAAGATCATATACACACGATGCTTGTCGAGATGCACTTTCAACTGCCAGAGATCAGCGAGGCCGCCGATCACACCTTCCGAGATCAAAAAACCCAGTGCCAGATGATGCAAACCAACCGGCGAACACATAAAGGTGACACTCGCGACCATTCACATAAAGCGCCCATGGGGTCTCGGCGATCACCGGCCGGCGAACAGATTCGGCCTGCTCGCCATCAAAATCGACATAGGTCAACTCATGAATCGGTTCAGTCATCATCGTAATGCCTGATGCCTGATTCTTGATGCCTGATCGGTGTGCATTGCAACGCAAGCATCAAAAATCAAGGATCATCGGAAAGGGGCTTCTGTAGCGGTTGATCAAAATCACGTGCAAGCAACCGGCCCGCCGCGTCCATCTGCTCAATCGTGTTGATATTGAGGAATGAGTAACCGTGTGGATCGTAACGACGCGATTCTGCCGGATCGAGGTAGGCAACGTGAACCTGCGGCAGGAATGCGACAATCCGCCGCGCCCGGCCTCAAGTGCGGCCTGCATCGGCGCCAGACAGCGTTTCGCATAGATCGCGTGTAAGGGTTCAAGATCGAGCCCATTGCGCGCATCGCCGGGGCGCGGCGAACGCGGCACCAGCGCATCATAATCACGTTTGCGGGCCAGCATTGCCTGCAACAGCGGCGCATGCAACAGCGGCATATCGCAGGCCACCACCAGCGCATACTCCGCGCGAGCCGCCAAAACTCCGGAATAGATCCCGCCCAATGCACCGCCGTCGGGATACCGGTCACCGACGATCTGCGCCGGCAGATCCGGCCAATCGGCGGGATCATTCAGCACCACCACCACATCCGTGCAGAGCGACGCAACCGTCGCAACCGTGTGCTCCAGCAGGGTCGGCCCATGCTCGCCCCACAACCGCAACCGGCGCTTATCGCGACCCAATCGCCGGCTCAGCCCGCCGGCCAGCACCACGGCACTTGCCGCCTCAATTTCACGCTTGCTCATATGTTTGTGTTGGCAATATTCAGGCCAGAATTTCACCGATCGCTCTTATGCTACACTACGGATAAAGTATCTGTTCGATCGGGATTAGCGATGGATCGCCAATCCCGATCGAACAAAATCATTAAGGAGCGTTTCCGTGACTGACACCAAAGTCATTTATTCCATGATGCGGGTGAGCAAGGTGCATCCGCCGAACAAAGAAGTGCTGAAAGATATCAACCTGAGCTATTTCTACGGCGCGAAGATCGGTGTGATCGGCGCCAATGGCTCGGGCAAAAGTTCGCTGCTGCGGATTCTCGCCGGTGTTGATCAGGATTTTATGGGCGAGACGGTGCTTTCGCCGGGGTATACGATCGGCTTTCTGGAGCAGGAGCCGCAACTAAGCTCCGGCAAAACCGTGCGCGAGATTGTCGAGCAGGGCGTCGCCGAAACGGCTGAACTGCTCAAGCGCTATGACGCAATCAACGAGAAGTTCGCCGAACCCGACGCCGACTTCGATGCGTTGCTGGCCGAGCAGACCGAACTTCAGGAGAAGATCGACCACCTGGATGCCTGGGATCTCGACTCGAAGCTCGATCTGGCCATGGATGCATTGCGCTGTCCGCCGGCCGACACCCCGGTTGATGTGCTTTCCGGCGGTGAGAAGCGCCGCGTGGCCCTGTGCCGCTTGCTGCTGCAAACCCCCGATATCCTGCTGCTCGACGAGCCGACCAACCATTTGGATGCCGAGTCGGTGGCCTGGTTGGAGCGCCATTTACAGGACTACAAAGGCACGGTGATCGCCGTCACCCACGACCGCCACTTTCTAAACAATGTCGCCGGCTGGATTCTGGAGCTCGACCATGGTCGCGGCATTCCCTGGCGCGGCAACTATTCAAGCTGGCTCGACCAGAAGAAGCAGCGGCTTTCGGAGAGCGAGAAGAACGAAAGCCAGCGCCAGAAAGCACTGCAGCGCGAGTTGGAGTGGATCAATATGGCGCCCAAGGGCCGCCAGGCCAAGTCGAAGGCCCGGATCACGGCGTATGAGCGCATGCTGAACGAGAACCAGGAGCAGCGCGACCGCGAACTGGAGATCTTTATTCCGCCGGGTCCGCGCCTGGGTGATGTGGTAGTGCGCGCCGAGAAGATCGCCAAGGGCTTCGGCGATCGGCTACTCTACGAAGATCTGAGCTTCGACTTGCCGCCGGGCGGGATCGTCGGGATTATCGGCCCAAACGGCGCCGGAAAGACGACCCTGTTCCGGATGATCGTCGGCCGGGAGCAACCCGACGGCGGCGCACTCAATGTCGGCTCGACCGTAGAGCTTGGCTATGTCGATCAGAGCCGCGACGATCTCGACCCGAACAAGACCGTCTGGGAAGAGATTTCGGGCGGCCACGACATTATTGTGCTGGGCAACCGGCAGGTGAACTCGCGGGCCTACTGTGCGCGCTTCAACTTCACGGCGCCGATCAACAAAAACTGCTGGGGAATCTGTCGGGCGGCGAGCGCAATCGCGTCCAGTTGGCGAAAATGCTCAAAGCCGGCGCGAATGTGTTGCTGCTCGACGAGCCGACCAACGACCTGGATGTGCATACATTGCGCGCCCTTGAAGAGGGTCTAGAAGAGTTCGCCGGCTGCGCCGTGATCATCTCCCACGATCGCTGGTTCCTCGACCGGGTCGCGACGCATATCCTGGCCTTCGAGGGCGAGAGCCAGGCCTTCTGGTTTCCCGGCAGCTACTCGGAGTACGTGGCCGACTATCGCAAGCGCAAGGGCGGCGAGGCCGAGCGCCCGCACCGCATCACCTATAAGAAACTGGTTCGGTAGCGCGTAAGGGCGAAGCATCGCGGTGAGCACGATGCTTCGCCCTTACGGATGACTATCCCACATCCTCAGCGTATCAGTGCCGTCTCCAGATCGGCGTAACTACGGACGGCGCCGAGATCGACACCGAGACCGACCAGAGTCTGGGCGACTTCGGGCCTGATGCCGACCAGCACCCCTTCAGTGCCGAGTAATCGCCACAACCGCAATTCCAGCCAGCGCAACAAGAAACCGTGCGAGCGAACGCGACTGTTCAGCCGTAAGATCCGAGGCGGTCATTGATCTTCTCCGCTGCCGGGCCAATGTTCATGGCGCCTATTGTAACACCGGCGGAGCTTCAGACAATCTGGGTGTAATCATGTAATCCCAGATCCTTGCATCAGTTCTTCATAATCACTCCACAATTGCCGGATAGACTTATCAATACGAAATGCAAAATGCAGAACCGGACAACCCGATTTCAACGCATCAGACTGGCAGGACGAACCGCGCGCAAGCGCATCAAGCATCAGGCATCAGGCATCTGCCAGAGAGCAAGCATACTAAATACACCTGGAGGATAGCATGCACCGTTTCGGTTGGATATTGTTGGTACTGGGCGTCGTGGCATTATTCGGGCGCGGGGCGTTGTTCGTATTGCCGTTGCTGTTCCTGCCGCTGCTGTTCGGCGCGATCTTCTTCGGACTGATGAGCATGCGTCACGGCCATGCGCACCATTGCGGCCCGCGCAGCTACCACTGGCGCGGATGCCACGGCTACTACGACCAATCGAGCCGTGAAGGCGAACGTCGCGAGCCGAACACCGGCGAGACCACGCGATTATAAAACATGGGTGGTGCGCTGCCGACTGAGTCGGCAACGCACCACCCAAATTATTATTCGATCGTGACCACAACCTGACCGGGTTCGACGCGCACCGCCAGCAAATTGCGCCCGGTCACGTCAAGTGATTCGTTGACCTGATCCTCGATCGGCGCAATCAAATCCTCGACCGAAACCACGAGCGCCATGGGGCCGGTGAGCACCGCATCGCGCACGACAACCCGACCGCCGGCGATTGCGAGGCCGGCGCGGATCTGATTGGTCGTACCGAGGATCACCAGATCAACCTGCAACTCATCAGGCACGAAATGCATCGACGCATCCTCGATCGGGCCACGACCGACGAGGCGCTCGGCGATCCGCCGGTTCACCGAATCCTCACGCAGGACGATCTCGCCGGCCGGCAGCGCCTCGATCACCTCGGGAATCACCGTTGAAAGCGGCTCAGGCGTGGGTGGGAGCGGCGTAGCCGTGGCCGGCCCGGCAGTTGCTGTCGGCGCACCTGCTGCACCGGAAGTCGGCGTTGGATCACGAGCGGGCGGGGCCGCTACATTCGCGCCGCCGGACGCCGGATTCGCCTCCGCACCACCCACTGGTTCAGCATCAAGATC
>JAAUQO010000301.1 GCA_012032775.1 Oscillochloris sp.
GACGGCAGCCGCATCCTCGATCTGGCGGTCGGTAGTGATGGTGCCGCCAGCCAGGTTTTTTGCGCGCCGCTTACCGCCGGGCCATGCGGCACCGGCCAGATCAGTTCCGGCCAACCGATCTGGACGGCCGCAATACCCGATGCGACCAGCGCGGTGGCCTGGGGCCAGTTTGATGCGAACCCGGCGCTCGATCTGGTGCTCGCCAACAACGGCAGCAATAAGCCGAGCCAGGTTGTGCTTAATCCGGCGAGCGCCGGCCCGACAGTTGTCGATCTGGTGGGAAGCGACATGATCGCCGCCGACACGGTTGCGATCGGGAATCTGGACGGCAACAATGAACTGGATATTGTGCTGGGCAACCGGAATGGCGCCTCCAGGCTGTATTTGAACGCCGCCGGCACATTCACGCACGATACAACCTGGCAGCCGTCGGCAAGTTTGCAAACCACCAGTCTGGCGCTCGCCGATGCCGACGGCGACGGCGATCTCGATCTAGCGTTCGGCAATGTCGGCCAGAGTAGCCAGTTGTACCAGAACCAGCGTGGGCCGGGCATTTTGCCTGCCGCGATCAGCAGCGGCGTCAACTCCACCACCCGCGATCTGGCCTGGGGCGACCTCGACAATGACGGCGATCTCGATCTGGCCTTCGGCACCGGCAGCAGTATCTTGTTCGCCTTGAATCAGTGTAATCCGAGCAACGACAACGGATATACCGGCCTCTGCACCACGAATCCGCCGACTTTTACGACTGCGTCCAGCTTTAGCTTTAATCCGGCCCTGAATCTGAACATCCAGGCCATAGCCTGGGGCGACGCCGACAACGACGGCGATCTCGATCTGGCCGTTGCGGTAGCCGGCGCCAGCGATCGGATCTATCGCAACACCTGCAATCCAGGCGCAGTCGGGCGCGGTTGCAGCACAACCCAGCCGCAACTCGAACTCTGGCAGCAGTTCGCAGCACCCGTCGCCGGTCGCACCCGCGATGTCGCATGGGGCGATCTGGACGGCGACGGCGACCTCGACCTGGCACTGGGACGCGACGATTCACCGAGCCTGGTGTACGCAAACAGCATCTGTACACCCGGCGGCTCGTGCAACCATGCGCCCGGCTTCGCCGCCGAAGCGGTCTGGCAATCCGAAGCGACCGACGACACTTTTGCCCTGGCCTGGGGCGATCTGGACGGCGACGGCGATCTCGACCTGGCGCTCGGTAATTCGGCGCAACCCGGCCGTCTGTATCGCAACGATCAGGGCACCCTTGTTGCCAGCACGGCCTGGGTTTCGCTCGCCAGCACGGAAACCCGCAGCATCGCCTGGGGCGACATGCGATGCCGACGGCCGGCTCGATCTGGTGATCGGCGGCATCGATCAAGCCTCGCGCATCTTCCGCAATAACGGCACTACCCTGGAATTGGACAACTCCTGGGTGCCCGATCCGGCCGACACGCGCAGTGTCGTTCTGGCCGATATCGACGGCGACCGCGACCTGGATCTAGTGCTTGGCAATAATGCTGAGTCCAGCCGGATCTACTTGAACAGATGTAATCCGGCCGGCGTAACCTGTTCCGGGGCGGCCGGCTTCAGCAATGCGCCGCAGTGGGAAGATAGCGCAACCCGGTCGATCCGCAGTATCGCCGCCGGCGATGTCGATCATGACGGCGATCTCGACCTGGCTTTCGGGGTGAGTAGCGCCCTTTCGACCATCGCCGTAAACAGTTTGGCCCAGATCGGCGATCCCCAGAACGCAACGCCGATCATCAGTCTGGGCCAACCCGGCGCGCCGCCGGCCAGCCAACCGGCCGGCGCTGCGATCCTGGAAACGCCGACGATCGCGATCAATCTGGCGCTGCGTGATGCAGAAAATAGTCCCATCCGCGCCATCCGCGCCCTGTACTCGTTCGATAACGGCGGCACATGGCAAGCGGCGATATTGAACAGCCCACCACAACAGGTTGCAGCGCCAAGTAGCGGGAATACGCTTCCGCTGAACTGGAACGTGTTCGAAAGTAAGTTCTTCGGTCGCTCCGACACAGTCTTGTTTCGGGTGCAAGCCTATCCAACCGCACTCAAAGACACCCTCGGCGCCGGCAGTTACACCTACTCGAATCAAACTGCCGGATCGAGTACGCGGCCCTTCGCAACCGGCGCGACCCTCAGCTTCCGGGTGCGCGGCGCCCAGATTCGGGTGTTGAATCAGGCCGGCGATCCGGTTCCCAATGCGATCATCTATCGCCTGCCGAATAACAGTGTTCGCAACGCGACACTGCTGGTCGATAGCGGCAATCAGGCGCTGACCACCGATTTGAACGGCTATTTGTCCGGTCGTGCGACGATCGCCGCGAACGATAGCCTTGCAGCGCTGCAACCGCTTCAATCCGAACCGCCCTTTACCAACAAAGTTGAACGCTACCTGAGCAGTCCGATCAATCCTGCCTCCGGCCTCCCCGAGACAAAGGTGATCGCCAACAGCACCGGTTCCAACGTCCAGACTCTGACCGTCGCCCCGGATCGGCCGTTGTTGCTCTTCAACCTGAACATCGGGCTGGAATGGGAAGCCGGCCTGGATGAAGCGTACCAGACCCAGTTGCGGGCCGATCTCTTGCGCGCCTCCGAATTACTTTACGATTGGACCGACGGCCAGGCGGCCCTGGGCAGATTGAATGTCGGCTATGGGCCGAGCAGTCTCAACGATGCCGATATTCGGGTTTACGCCACGAATCGACTGCGTCCGAACGCATTCCAGGGCGGCATCACCGAGCAGATCCGTGCAGATCCCGATGTTTCGGGCAAACTGTACGTTCCGGGCTATCTCAGCATGGGTTCGGTCTGGACGCGCTATGGCGGCGGGAGCAGTTTCGGCGAAGATTGGGCCCGCGCTCTGGCCCACGAACTCGGCCACTACCTGTTCTACCTCGACGACAACTATATCGGGCGCGACGCCGCAACCGAAGCCTTGATCAGTATCCCGCGCCGGATCAGCGATCCCGCCTGCCCAGGAGCCATGACCGACCCCTACCGCGAGGATTATAGCGAGTTTCAACCGCCCGGCCCAGCCTGGGAAAGCGGCGGCAACTGCGCACTGACCCTATCGGCAGCCGAGACCGGGCGTTCCGACTGGGCGACGATCAAGAAGTTCTACGACAGCACGGGGTTCGCCTTGAACCAGCCGAGCAGCTTTAACCCTGCGGCAAAGCAAGGTCCGTCGGCCCAGATTTTAACCCTGACCAATATCGTGTTCCCCGAGGTAAGCCTCGACAATCCACCATTGCCGGCGCCGATCTTCTCTTTGATCCAGGCCGACGGTTCGCGCTATTTCTATCGTCCCGGCAAACGGGTGCGGGCCTTCTTGTTTACGGCCGACGGCCAACGCATTATCGATCTCGGCCGGCCCAACCTGGATCAGATCGACGCCCGCGGCGCACGCATCGGCGATAGCGTCTGTGTCTATGCGACATCGGACGCCCTGAGCGGCTGTGTACCAATCACCGCCGACACCGAGGCGCTGACGCTGGTTTCGCAACCCTGGCAACCGGATATCGAGGTTGCGCCGCTGGCCGGCAACCAGTTGCAGATCAGCCTGCGCAGCAACATCGCCCTGGGTTCAACCGGCATTCAAGCCACGATCTTCCCCGGCCCCGGTCCGAATCCCGCGCCGATCACGACGACGATCAGCGGCGCCGGGCCGAGCTACACGGCAACCGTGCCGGTGAACGAGGCCTTCAATCGGGGATATGTGCGGCTACGCGCCGGAGCACAGGAAGTTGTCACCGAGTACACCATCCGTGGAACAGCGGCCGGATCAAGCGGCGCGACCCTGGCCGACTGCAAGGAGGTAAAAAACCCGGCTCCGCCCCCGCGAAAGATATGGGTATGTACCAATAACGCGCCGACCACGACCTCGGCCGACGGCCAGTTCTTGATCTACAGCGAGCAACCGGCAGACGGGAAGTACTATACGTTGCAGACCGCCACATCGCTGCCTTCGACGCCGGCCTGGAGTGTGGCGGTGGGCCAACCGTACCGCCTGATCACCAACCTCTCGGCGGAGGAACTTCTGGCGGATAAGACCTATGTGACCGCTGCGTATCTGGAGAATGAGTTGCCCGCCGGAAGTGAGGGCGGCCTGGCGATCTATTTCTATGACCAGAACGCGGCAGCGTGGCTGCGTCTGCCGACATCGCGCTTCGATCCCGACCGCAACGAGATCTCGGCCCGCGCAATCGGCGCAGGATTGTATGCCTTAATGACGCGAGTGGAAGTTGAGGAAGGCTGGAATCTGGTCTCGTATCCCTGGCCGGAAGCATTGCCGGTGTTGGATGCAGTCGGCCAACTCAATCTCAGGCCGGAGACCAATTTCACGACGATCCACAGTTACACGCCGACCGAGATCGACGATCCCTGGAAAGTGTACGATGTGGATGCACCGTATTGGGTGAACGATCTGGCAGACCTGGAATACGGCAAGGGCTACTGGTTTATTGTGCCGTCCGGCGGCGCAACCCCACCGCCCTGGAAAGACCCGAATGGGGTCGCAGCGGCGCTGCCGAATCCGCCGGCGCTCTTCTACGGCCCGGCTCCGGCGGCAGGATTACCAGTGTCGGTATGGAACGGCGATCAGCGTTGCGCTGTCGGCAGCACAATCAGCGTGCCGCTAGGGGAAGATCAGCCGGACGGGCCACGCGAGAATGTCTTTGTGATCGCGGTTCCCCACGTAGGCCAGAGCGATTCGGCAGCATGCGGCATCCCCGGCCAGATCCTGACCATTCGCATCGGCGATGAGATTATCGCCACTCGACCCTGGACGAACGCCCGGCCGAGCCTGGTACTTAATCTCTACGTTCCGCTGATCGTAAAATGACGGCGGCGCCAGGGTATACTTTTTTGGGTTGCTGTTGTTGCCGGCTTCTTCGGCAACATAGCAACCCAGAATTACGTTGCGTCACTCGCTACTCCTCACAGGACTAGGATCGCAAGGTGAGCGCATACCTGATCGTCACATTATCGGCGTTGAACATCACCAGGTGGTAGTCGTTAAAATTCTCATCCTCATCGTAGAGATCACAGATGCGATTGCCCCACGAAGAACAGGCCAGCGTGCCGTCTTCACGGAACATCGCGGCAAACGCCAGATTGGTCGTCGTGTTGCCGTTCTCGACAACCTTCGCCGCCAGCAAGATCATCTGCCGGGTTCGCACACTACTGCTCAAATTATCGATGTTATACATATCGACCGATAAGGCGTTGAGTTCTTTGTTGGCCGTTCCCTGAACACCGGTAGCACCCGAAGTACTGCCATCGTTGGTGCTCAGGGCCAGCACCGCATATGCCGCATCCGGATTCTGGCCGTTCGATTTTGCCACCTCCACTGTGTAACTTCCAGCCGTACCACCGCTGCAAAACGCGACTGCGCTGCGCGAAACAGCCTGCGAAACTGTGCATCCGGCCTGGGCCGGAATAACAATCGCAGGCGTAAATGCCGGTGTACTCAACACCGCCACAGCGATGATCATGGTCTGGTTGCTTGGGATAGTGAGACTGTACTGATGAGCAGCACCCGAGGCCGGATCCCATTTGACGATTTTCTTCACCAGGCTACCGGCGTCGTACAACTGTGGGAGCGCACTGCTTTGAGCGATGGCTTGTGGAGGCTGGGCAACAAAGCCGATGGTACAGATAAACACCACAATGCCCACGATATGCCTAATCCAACGGCGAGGATTGCGGATAAGGGACATGGAATTGCCTCCAATCGCCTAACGAGGAGTTCAGGGAGCGAACGATGACCTGTAGTATACACAAACGCCGCTATCAGGGGAAATGGTACGATTATTATATAGCAATCCTACCAGAACCGAGAACCGAGAACCGAGAACCGAGAACCGAGAACCCAGAACCGAGAACCCAGAACCAGGGAACCAGGGAACCAGGGAACTAAGGAACTAAAGAGCAGTGATGCTCCTGACTCCTGACTCCTGACTCCTGACTTCTCACTAGGGAGACGTATGAACCCAGAATTTACACCGATAGAATGGGAGTTGCTGGGCAACGCGCCGCTGGCGGCAGGGGCGGCGGTGGCGGTGGCGGC
>JAAUQO010000302.1 GCA_012032775.1 Oscillochloris sp.
ACTTCGGCGCCCGCGCCGGTTGTCGCGCCCGCCGTTACCGGCGGGATTGTGGTGGTGACGGGACACCAGGAAGTTGCCGGCCTTAGCCCCGACGATGCCGGCCCCACCGTGCAGTGGGCGGTGATCGCCAATATCCACAACGCCCTGCTGGAACTCGATGAGAATTATATCCTTCAACCGACATTGGCCGCATCGTACGAGGCCGCGCCCGATGGACTCGCCTATACGTTCAAGCTGCGCCAGGGGGTGCCGTTCCACGACGGCACCGAGTTCACGGCCAACGATGTGAAGTATACCTACGACTTTTATCGTAACCCTGAGAACGCCGCCACAATTGCGAACAATTTCCTGGGTATCGACACGATCGAAACGCCCGACAATTACACGGTTGTGATTACGATGAGCGAGCCGAATTCGGCCTTCCTTACCCGCGCCGCAACAACCTATATTGTGCCGGCCGCCTATCACGCCGAAATCGGTGAGGCCACCTACAAGACGGCGCCGATCGGCACCGGGGCCTTTAAGCTCAAGGAGTGGCGTGCGGCCGAGTTCACCGAACTCGAAGCATTCCCCGATCACTTCCGCGGCGCGCCGGCCCTGGCCGGTTACCGGCTGGATGTAGTGCCTGAGGCATCGGTGCGCTCGATCGCCCTTGAGACCGGCGACGCCGATACGGCGGTCTGGCCGTTGCTGGTTGAGGATAATCTGCGCTTCGCCGAAAATCCGGATTATACCGTCTATCGCACCGCCACGGTCTCGGTGAACCATTTCCCGCTTAACAATCAGGCGCCGGTGCTTTCCGACAAGCGCGTCCGCCAGGCCATGATGTATGCGATCGACCGCCAACGCGTGATCGACGATGTGTTCAACGGCACGGCGGTGCTCGCCCATACCAATATCTCGCCCGCGCTGGAGTTCTGGTACAACGATAATGTCAAGAAGTACGACTATAACCCCGAACAGGCGATTGCGCTGCTGGAGGAGGCCGGCTGGACGCCCGGCGACGATGGCGTACGTGTGAATAGCGATGGCACGCGCCTGTCGTTCACCTGCACCGTGATCACCGGCGACCAGGCCCGGCTGCCGGAGGCCGAGTTGGTCTCGCAGTTCCTCGGCGAAGTCGGGATCGAGATGTTGCTCGCCGAGCAGCCGATCTCGGCGATTCTTGACGGTTTGCGCCAGGGGACGATGGAGGCCTCGCTGTTTAACTGGACGTACGGCGGCGGCAACGGCGAACCCGACGGTTCGGTGACGCTGCGTTCGGACGGCGGCAATAACTTTAACCTGTTCCGCAACGAGCGCATGGACGAGTTGCTCGATCAGGGCTTGCGCGAAGTCGATCCTGATGCCCGCAAAGCCATCTACGACGAGGTGCAGACGATTGTGGCCGAAGAAGTGCCGTTCCTGATCATGATGTACTGGGATTGGTTCAATATCTTCTCGCCGCGCACCCAGGGCCTGCCGGAAAGCGCACTCAACGGCTCGCAACTCTACCGCACGC
The DNA here is from genome assembly GCA_012032775.1 of Oscillochloris sp. Lineage (GTDB taxonomy): Bacteria > Chloroflexota > Chloroflexia > Chloroflexales > Chloroflexaceae > JAAUQO01. The sequence goes on from JAAUQO010000302.1 coordinate 1,502, forward strand.
CGCATATCTGGTCGCTCCAGGGCTAAACGTATAGTGTGGATATGCGGGCGATTTTCGCGCGCATATCCACGTAAAACCTATGGCGCGCTTTCTGATCACTCGTATCACGCAGGGATTGTTGGTTATCTTTCTGGTGAGTATTATCACCTTTGTGATCATGCGACTTGTGCCCGGCGATCCGGTTATGCTGTTGCTGGGCGAGGGGCAGGTGCAGATCACCGAGGAGCAGATCGCGGCCATTCGCGCGAAATGGGGCTTTGATCTGCCCTGGCATGAGCAGTATCTGATCTGGGCCGGAAACCTATTACGCGGCGATCTTGGTGAATCGATTGTGCGCAGGGGTGTGCCGGTGCGCGACATGATCTTTGAGGCGATTCCGGTTACTGCGACGCTCAATATCGCATCGCTCGCCCTGGCATTGGTGATCGCCATCCCGGCCGGGATTCTGGCCGGTGTGCGCCGCAATTCGCTGTTTGACTATTTCACCGCTGTCGGCTCGACTCTCGGGGTCGCATTGCCGAATTTCTGGGTCAGCCTGATGCTGATTGTGATCTTCGCCGCATATCTGCGCTTGTTGCCGCCCTTTGGGTTGCGCTCGTGGCAGGGCTATATTTTGCCGGTTGTGGTGCTCGCTACCGAGCAGATGGCGGTGATCGCCAGAGTGATGCGCGGCGCGACAATCGAGGTTTTGAACCAGGATTATGTGCGAACCGCACGCGCCAAAGGGCTCGGTCAGTACCTGGTGGTGATGCGCCACGCCGTTCGCAACGCTTTGCTGCCGGTGGTGAGTGTGGTCGGCTTTCAGATCGCGTTTCTGCTCAGCGGTACGATTGTGGTCGAGACGATCTTTGCGCTGCCGGGGATCGGCCGCCTGTTTATTGATTCGATCTTCCGTCTCGACTATCAGGTGGTGCAATCGACGGTGCTGCTGCTCTCGGTGTTGGTTGTGACCGCCAATCTACTCACCGATCTGGTATACGGCATGGTTGATCCGCGGATTAGTTTGAGCTAAAGAATGGGCTGTTCGCGTGCGTAAGGTGCGTTCGAACAGCCCAAACCTTGATTGTGGAGAGATCTATGGCGGTTGTTCCGGCCCCAACCACGCCTGTTGCCAAGCAAATAGCACCGGCCCACCGCTCCGAGTGGTCACAGGTATGGCGGCGCTTCACCGCTAACCGCCTGGCCCTGGTCGGGCTCGCGATTGTCGCCATCCTCTGTCTGTTTGCGATCTTTGCCGAGGCCATCGCACCCCACGATCCGATCCAATCCTTTCCCGGCAAGCGCGGTGATCCGGCCGAAGCCGGGCATATTCTTGGCTTCGACCATATCGGGCGCGATCTGTTCAGCCGAATTGTGTTTGGATCGCGGGTAGCACTGATTGTGGGTTTGTTGGGAACCGGGATCGCGGTGCTGATCGGGGTGATTGTCGGCGCGGCGGCGGCCTATTTCGGCGGCACGGTGGATCTGTTGCTTTCGCGGCTGATCGATGTGCTGATGGCCTTCCCGCTGCTTGCACTTTTGCTGGTGCTGTCGGCGGTGATCGGGCCAAGCCTGAGTACCACGATCATTGTGATTGGAACAACCGCCTGGGCGCGCTTCGCCAGGGTTGTACGCGCCGATGTGCTCAGCCTCAAAGAGCGCGATTTTGTGCTCGCTGCACGGGCGATCGGGGCCAGCGATACGCGGATCGTCCTGCGACATATCCTGCCGAATGTGCTCGGCCCGGTGATCGTTCTGGCCTCGCTCGGCGTCGGCAGCATTATCATCCTTGAATCGGCGCTCTCGTTTCTGGGCCTCGGCATTCAGCCGCCGACACCATCCTGGGGCCGGATTCTCTCCGATGGCCGCGCCTTTATCACCAACTATCCGCATATCTCGATTGCGCCCGGTATCATGATCGTGATCACGGTGCTGGCCTTTAATTTCATCGGCGACGGTTTGCGTGATGCGTTCGATCCCCATCATCGCGGATAGGGTACAGGTTGTCAGCACTCAGTACTCAGCACCCGGAGTTCAAAATGCCCTTCGATACGCTGATCACAGGCGCCCGCGTGGTAGACGGCAGCGGTAATCCGTGGTTCTACGGCGATGTCGCACTCGCAGGTGATCGCATCGCCGCGATCGAGGTTCCCGGTCGCATCCCCGCCGATCAGGCCGTGGAGCTGGTTGACGCCGCCGGTATGGTGGTTTGTCCCGGTTTTATCGACATCCAGAGCCACTCGATCTTGCCGCTCATGGTCGATGGTCGCTGTCTGTCGAAGATCGCCCAGGGTGTGACGACCGAGATTATGGGCGAGGCATGGACACCTGCGCCTTTCGGCGGCAAAATCGGCGAGCCGACGGCACTCAGTATCTTCAGCCAGCGTGTGCCCGGTTGGCTGGAGCGCATACAGGAATGGAAACGTTTCCGGGATTGGCTGGAGGCGATGATCGACCACGGCGTGACGCCGAATATCGGCTCGTTTCTGGGCGGCGGTACGCTGCGCCGCTACGCCAAAGGGATGGAGATGGGCGCGGCCAATCCCGATCAACTGGCGGTGATGCGGCGGGTGATGGCGGAGGCGATGGAGGACGGCGCATTCGGTGTGTCGTATGCGTTGATCTACCCGCCCGACGCCTTTGTCGCTACCGCCGAGTTGATCGAGGTTTGCAAAATCGTCGCTGCCCACGGTGGTGTCTACATCACCCATGTTCGCTCCGAGGCCGACAAACTGGAGGAAGGTATCGCCGAGGCGATTGAGATCGGGCGCGCCGCCGGGTTGCCGGTGGAGATTTACCATCTCAAGGCGGCCGGCATGCGCAACTGGCCGAAGATGGAACGGGTGATCGCGCAGATCGACGCTGCTCGCGCCGCAGGGCTTGATGTTACCGCCGACATGTACCCCTACGTCGGCGCCGGCACCGGCCTGATGTCGATCCTGCCGCCCTGGGCCGCCGCCGACGGCAAATTCTTCACTAACCTGCGCGATCCCGAGATGCGGGCCGGAATTCGGGCCGAAGCGCTGAATCCTTCCGGCGATTGGGAAGCCATGGTCGATCTTTGTACGCCTGAAGGCGTGATGCCGATCGGCTTTAAAAAGCCCGAAAATCAGCAGTATGTCGGTAAACGCCTGAGTGCGATCGCCGCCATGCGTGGCCAGGAATGGGTCGATGCCGCCTTTGATCTGTTTCTGTCGGAGCAGCAACGGATCAGCACAATCTACTTCATGATGAGCGAGGAGAACGTCAAACTCCAGCTTACGCAACCCTGGATGAAGATCTCGACCGATGCCGGCGGGCTTGATCCGGCCTGGGCCAAGCCCGAGGGGCCGTACCATCCGCGCGCCTACGGCACGTATACCCGTGTGCTCGGCAAATATGTACGCGAAGAGGGCGTGATCACGCTGGAGGATGCCGTGCGTAAAATGAGCTCGGCTGTGGCCGACCGGCTTGGCCTGCGTGATCGAGGCCTGCTGCGCAACGGTGCATACGCCGATCTGGTTGTTTTCGACCCGGCCACAGTGGCCGATCGGGCGACTTTTGAAGATCCGCACCAACTCTCGGTGGGCGTGCGTGATGTCTGGGTGAATGGCGTACGCGCCCTCCGCAACGGCGTACACACCGATGCCAAACCGGGCCGGATCGTCGGTGGCACCGGTCGCTGATGAACCGGGTTCGGGAAACAAGTGCTACAATAGAAACTACGTGAAGCCTCAACTTCATGCCCAACCAGGTTCTTTCACCTTGCCGCAGGTTCATGGTTCGTAGGCAAGGCGATCATATTCCACGACAGAACGAAAGGACTGCCGATCATGACAACCCTGATGGCGACGTATACCGACGCAGGGAATGCGGAGCGGGCGGCGGCGGCCTTGCGAGAGCAGGGTTTCAAGAATGTGACGACGGGCACAGCCGGTGGGATCGATACGTTGGTTGGCCTCGGCGCAACCGTCGATGGCTTTCGTCAGCAGTTGTTTCTTACCTCTACCCTGGGTGGAACCCTGACGTTGGGCGCGCTGGGCGGATTTATCGGCCTGGTCGCAGCCTCGCTCACCGAGTTCCGCAACATGGGCACGATCGAGTATATAGATGATGCACTTAGTGTGACCTTGATCTTCGCGGTTTCCGGCATTGTGCTTGGTCTGATCGCCGGGATCTTCGGCGGTATTCTGCTTTCCTGGCTCTTCGGTAATCTAACCGAGAATACCCTGGCGCGGGGCAATACGCCTACCCGGCCCCTGGTAACGGTGACGGTCGATAGTTCGCAGGCCGAGGATCTGGCTTTCAATACATTGCGCAGCGCCAGCGCCTTCGAGATCGCCCGTCGCCGGCCGCAGCGCCGCTAATCTGGCGCGATAATACTGCTCAGGGCCATGCTTCGGAAATCGCGAAGCATGGCCCTTTTTCATGCCGCCACCGGCAGGTACTGATTTATCACTTCAACCGCCCGTCCGATGCCGTCCTCGGCCCGGATACGCGCGCCGAACGCAGTCGCTCGCTCGCGTAGCGCAGGTTGCGGCTCAGGGTGGTAAATGCGGCGCTAAGATCCTGTACATTCAGCTTGCTGCGCGCAATCGGCCGCGGCCGAC
>JAAUQO010000034.1 GCA_012032775.1 Oscillochloris sp.
GATCAGCGGCAGCCTCGATCGCGCGCAGTTGCGGGTGCAGTGGACGCAGTTTGCGCGCCTTGAACGCCATAGCGACGGCAGCTTCAGCCTTGGGCGTCTCGGCGACGAAACACTACGCCTGGCCCCCGGTGAGCGCTACCGCTGGCCGTAGTCACATCGCAGATTGTGCCAAGCGCGCTCGGATGCCATACCCATGGCGGGACAACCTCAAAGGCTGCAACAGTCTGGCTTAATGCTACAACAGAACTTACCTTTTGCTGCATCAGCACGCCATTCACACATCACTCTGAGCAGAGGTGCAGCTCGCTCAGAATGACAAGCTTCGTTGTACTGTTAGGGCGATTGCAGGTAGAGGAACGAAACAAGTGATGGCAGCGTCGAGATAACGCAGTGTTCGATGGCCAAGCCCTTTGTGTCTGTCAGTACTAGCTCGCTCTTCGCACGGCGTCTCGACACGACAGGCTTTGCAAGGATACCAACGTTATTCCACGAGGGAAACAATGACTCGGTTCTCAGTTCTCAGTTCTCGGTTCTCGGTTTACTGACGATAACTTCGAATGTGTGGGGGAATATTCAATGTTCGGACAATTATTTAAGGGCCTGGGAACGACCCTACGTTATATTTTTCGGCCGCCGGTAACGGTGCAATACCCCGAGGTAAAGCGTCCGGTGCGCGAACGCTTTCGTGGCCGGCACGAGTTGAAGCGCTTCGCTGATGGCCAGGAGCGCTGCATCGGTTGTTCGCTCTGCGCCGCAGCCTGCCCGGCCGACGCAATCCTGGTGATTCCGGCCGAGAACGATCCCAACAATCCGAATTCACCGGGTGAGCGCTACGCCGCCACCTACGAGATCAACATGTTGCGCTGCATCTTCTGCGGCTACTGCGAAGATGCCTGCCCGACCAATGCGATCGTGTTGGAGCATCAGTACGAGTTATCGTTCTACGACCGGCGTTCGTCGATCTATAGCAAGGAGATGCTGCTGGTTCCGCCGGATCAGGGCCACGGCGATCCGCCGCCGATCTTGAAGCAGCTTGATCGACGCCCCAGCCCGCCCGCACAGATCGATCTGTAGGAGTTGATGTATGGAGTTCGTTCTCTTCTTCGTTACCGCCGCAATTGCGATCGCCGGAGCCGTGGCGATGTTGCTCAGCCGGAATGCGGTACATAGCGCATTGTTTCTGTTGCTGAACTTCGCTGCGATCGCCGTGCTCTTTCTGCTGTTGCAATCGCCGTTTCTGTTCACCATTCAGCTCACAGTCTATGCCGGCGCGATCATGGTGCTCTTCCTGTTTGTGATGATGCTGTTGGGCGCCGAACAGGTGGAAGATTCGCCCGATCTGATCGCATGGCAGCGGCCATTGGCCTGGCTTCTTGGCCTGGGCTTACTGGCGGTGGCCGGGTTCGCGGCTTTCAACAACAGCGGCGTACTGCCCCCCGGCGGCGAGGAAGCGTTAATCTTCGGCGATCCGGCGGTGTTGGGCGCGATCCTCTTCACCGAGTATCTGCTGCCCTTCGAGATCACCGGCTTCATTCTGCTGATCGCCGTGATCGGCGTGGTGGTACTGAATCAGCGCGGGCGGAAAGCGTAGTTGGAATGCAGAATACAGAATGGCAGCACATCCGGCAGTGAACACAAAGTGGTTTGTGGTCTGAGCATTCTTCTACGAGCCGCGCAGTAGCGCGTCAGGCATCAAGAATCAGGCATCTCGCTGCATGTGATGGTCGCCTTTTATGTAAGGGCTGAAGGATTACTCAATGATTCCGATTACCTACTATATTTTGCTCAGCGCGATTCTGTTCACGATCGGTGTGCTCGGCGTACTGCTGCGACGTAATGCGATTGTCGTGTTTATGTCGGTCGAGTTGATGCTGAATGCGGCGAATCTGGCGCTGGTGGCGTTCGCCCGTGAGCGCCTGAGCATCGATGGGCAGGTGCTGGTCTTTTCGTGATTACCGTCGCCGCCGCCGAGGTTGCGGTCGGCCTGGCGCTGCTGGTGGCGATCTTCCGTACCAAGAACACGGCGGATGTCGATGCGGTCAGTACCCTGAAGGGCTAAGTTATGGAATTGGCAATCTGGCTCATCCCGCTGCTGCCGCTGCTTGGTTTTCTGCTGAATGTGTTTGTGATTCGGCAGGAACGCGCGTCGGGCTATGTCGCCAGTGGGATGGTGATCGGCTCGTTTGTGGTGGCGGTGGTGGCATTTGTGGCGCTGGCCGGCCTGCCCGTTGAAGAGCGGCGGATTATGTCGGCCGGTTGGGAATGGATCAGTACCGGCGCACTCAGCGTGCCGTTCGGGATTATGCTCGACCCGCTCTCGGGGGTGATGGTGCTGCTGGTTACCGGCGTCGGCGCGCTGATCCATGTGTATTCGATCGGCTATATGCACGGCGACCCGCGGGTGGTGCGCTACTTCGCCTATCTGAACCTGTTCATCACCATGATGTTGTTCCTGGTGATGGCGAACAATATGCTGCTGCTCTTCCTTGGCTGGGAGGGCGTCGGCCTGTGTTCGTTCCTGCTGATTGGGTTCTGGTTCGAGCGGCGTACCGCCGGTGAGGCGGCGGTTAAAGCGTTTGTCGCCAATCGCATCGGCGATGCGGCCTTTCTCCTGGCTATGCTGGCGATCTTCGCCAACTTCGGCACGCTTAATTTCTATGAAGTGCCGGGCACGAGTGAGGTCGGCGGTTTCTTGGAACGCAGCTTCGAGATTAGTGGGCAAACGTTCGGCCCCGACTGGCAGCCGATTCTGATTGCCACCGGGATCTCATTCCTGCTGCTGATCGGTGCAACCGGCAAGTCGGCCCAGGTGCCGCTGTTCGTCTGGTTGCCCGACGCAATGGCCGGCCCGACGCCGGTTTCGGCGCTTATCCACGCCGCCACCATGGTTACCGGCGGCGTTTATTTAATGGCGCGCACGCATCCGCTGTTCGAGGCTTCGCCCGCTACGCAAAGTTGGGTGATGTTTGTCGGCGTGAGCACGGCGATTATCGCGGCGACCGCCGCCGTGGCCCAGTGGGATATCAAGCGCGTGCTGGCCTATTCAACCGTCTCGCAGCTCGGCTTTATGGTCGCTGCCTGCGGGATGGGCGCGTATGTCGCCGCGATCTTCCACTTGCTGACCCACGGTATTTTCAAGGCGCTGCTCTTCCTCGGCTCCGGCTCGGTGATCCACGGCACCCACGATACGCAGGATATGCGCAAGATGGGCGGGCTGCGCAAAGCCATGCCGACAACCTATTGGACATACCTGATCGGCGCGTTTGCCCTGGCCGGGATCTTCCCTTTCGCCGGCTTCTGGAGCAAGGATGAGATTATTGCCCATGCCTGGACCCACCAGGACTATCTGGTGTTTCTGGGATTGTTCACCGCCTCGCTTTTGACGGCGCTTTACATGGGCCGGCAGATCGCACTGGTCTTTTTCGGCGAGCAGCGCGATCCCACCTACCACCCACACGAGAGCGGCCGCGTGATGACGGTGCCGTTAATGGTGCTGGCGGTCGGCGCGATAATCGGCGGCGTGATCAACTTGCCGGTGCTGCACTGGCTCGGCACCTGGCTGGAGCCGGTGCTGGAAGAGGCGCCGGCCGCGTTTGGCCTGGTCAACATCATCCTGGCGTTGATCGCAACCCTGGCGGCGATGGGCATGTTCTATCTGGGCTGGCGCATTTACACCAATAATGCCGCCCGGATCAAGGTCGGCGGCAAAGATCCGGCCTACCGCTACGGCGGCGATATCTGGGATGGTTTGGAGGAAGCCTGGTATATCGATCGGCTCTACAATCGGACGATTGTGGCGGGCTTCAAGGGTTTGTCGGGGTTTCTTGGTCGGGTGTTCGATCCACAAGGGGTTGACGGCCTCGTCACCGGCGTCGGTCGGATCTTCGGCCAGATGGGTGAGGGCGTACGGCGCTTCCAGAGCGGCTACGTTCGCACCTACGCGCTGGTGTTTACCGTTGGCGTAGTGATCATCCTCGGCTTTCTGGTACTGGCGCAGTGAGGGCCGGCGCAAATGCAGAACGCAGAATAACGAAATGCCCAACCCTGTAGCCTGTACCCCGTTTCCTGTAGCCTTTGTCCTCTTGTTCCGGCGCTCAGGGAGGTGTCAGCATGAATGCGCTTAATGTACCGCTTCTTTCCGCCATTGTCTGGTTACCAGCCCTGGGCGGCCTGATGATGTTGTTGCTGCCGCGAGCCAATGACCGGCTTGCGCGCCAGGCCGCCCTGGCCACCAGTTCGATCGTTTTTCTGATCTCGCTGGTACTGCCGTTTACGTTTCGCGCCGATCTGGCTCAGACGATGCAGTTCGTCGATCAAGCGCCCTGGCTGCCCAGCCTCGGGATCAATTACGCCGTTGCGATCGATGGGATCAACCTGTGGCTGGTTGTGCTGACCACCTTCCTGACCCCGATTGTTGTCCTTTCCACCTGGGATTCGGTGCATAAGGATGTGCGCAACTTTCTGAGCCTGCTGCTGCTGCTTGAGACGGCGATGATCGGGGTGTTTGTGGCGCAGGACTTGTTGCTGTTCTACATTTTCTGGGAGTTCACCCTTATCCCGATGACGTTCCTGATCGGTATCTGGGGCGGCGGCAATCGGGTGTATGCGGCGCGTAAGTTTTTCCTCTACACCTTCGCCGGCTCGGTGCTGATGCTACTCGGCATCATTGGCTTGTACGTGCTCCATCGCGGCGCCGTCGGTACGAGCGATCCGAGTTTCGCCGGCACGATGAACGTCAACACAATCATCGCCGACATGCGCGCCGGGCGCTTCACCCTTGATGCAACAATGGAGCGCCTGCTGTTCGGGGCGTTCTTCCTGGCCTTCGCCGTGAAGGTGCCGCTCTGGCCCTTCCACACCTGGCTGCCCGATGCCCACGTCGAGGCGCCGACCGCCGGCTCGGTGATCCTGGCCGGTGTACTGCTGAAACTCGGCAGCTACGGCATGATCCGCTACAACCTGATGCTCTTCCCTGAGGCTTCGCGCTGGGCCGCGCCTGCGGTCGCGATTCTGGCGATCATCGGGATCATCTACGGCGCAGCTGTGGCCTTTGCCCAGAACGATATGAAGAAGTTGGTGGCGTATTCTTCGGTAAGCCACATGGGCTTTATTGTGCTGGGGATCTTCGCCCTGAATGCTGAAGGCATCACCGGCGCGATCCTGCAGATGATCAACCATGGCATCAGTACCAGCGCCCTGTTCCTGATCGTCGGCGTGCTCTACGAGCGGCGCCATACCCGCGAACTCAGCGAGTATGGCGGTCTCTGGAAGGTGATGCCGGTCTATGCCGGGATCACGTTGCTGGTGGCGCTCTCATCGGCCGGCTGCCGGGACTGAACGGCTTTGTCGGCGAATTCACGATTATGCAGGGCGCGTTCCTTTCGCCCGAATTGGGCTGGCCCTTCCTGGCATTCGCCGTGCTTGGCGTGGTGCTGGCGGCGGTCTACCTGCTCAAGTTGTATCGCACAGTTTTTATGGGCGAGGTGACAAATCCGGCGAACAGCAATCTACCCGACCTCAGCCGGCGCGAGTTGGCGGCATTGGTGATACTTTGTGTGCCGATCGTCGTGCTCGGCCTCTACCCATACCTGCTGCTCAACGGCATGCAAACCACGGTTGCCGATCTGATCGACGCCGTCGGGGTGGTGGCCGGCCGGTAAAATGTGTGTGGAGTGCCGGTGCGGCGGCGCCCTGTCGGCACTCCACGAATTGATCGCAAATGAATGGTGTTGAATGGAACAGATCGTCATTCCTCCTGTAAATCTGGCCTTGATCGCTCCGCTGCTGACGGTGGTTGCCTGGGCGACGGTCTTGCTCCTGGTTGATGTGTTCGCCATCCCGACCAACAACAAGAAACTTACCGGCTATCTTGCGATCGCCGGCTTGATTGTGGCCGGTCTGGTGGCGATCCCACTCTGGAACCTGCCGCCCGACAGCACATTCAGCGGCATGGTGCGCCATGATCCCTATGCGCTCACGCTGACCTGGATCTTTCTGGTGGTCGGCATCATCAGCATCATCATGGCGCTCGATTATCTGCCGCGCCAGGGCATCGAGCAGGGTGAATTTTACGCCCTGGTTATGTTCGCCGTCGGCGGGATGATCCTTATGGCCCAGAGCGCCGATCTGATCGTGCTGTTCCTGGCCCTTGAGACCCTGTCGATCACGCTGTACATCCTGACCGGTTTCGCCTATCCGCGGCTGACTTCGGAAGAGGCGGCGATGAAGTACCTGATCCTGGGTGCGTTTGCCGCCGGATTCTTTGTGTACGGCATTGCGTTGATCTTCGGCGCCACCGGCACGACAAATCTGACGGCAATCGGCGAGGTTGCCCTGCAAGTGGTCGGCGGGGATCCAACCCTGCTGCTGCTCGGCGCAGGCATGGTGTTGATCGCCTTCGCCTTCAAAGTGGCGCTGGTGCCGTTCCATATGTGGACGCCCGATGTCTACGAGGGTTCGCCCACCCCGGTGGCGGCATTCATGAGTGTCGGCACCAAGGGTGCGGCTCTGGCCGCGCTGCTGCGGATCTTCACCGAAGCGCTCGGCCCGTTGGAGACGCTCTGGCTGCCGGTGCTTTCCGGACTCGCCGCACTCACGATGATCGTCGGTAACCTCGGTGCGCTGGCCCAGTTGAACGTCAAGCGCATGCTGGCCTACTCCAGCGTCGGCCACGCCGGGTACATCCTGCTTGGTGTGATCGTGGCTTCGGATCGCGGCGCGCAGTCGTTTCTGTTCTACATGCTGGCTTACGCCCTGACCAACCTGGGCGCATTCGCCGTGGTGATCGCGTTGGAGCAACGTGGTGAGTTGGCCTGGAGCCTGGACGATTTCAACGGCCTGTTCCAGCGCCGGCCGATGCTGGCAGTTGCGATGGCGGTATTCATGTTCTCGCTGGCCGGTGTCCCGCCGACTGCCGGGTTCATGGCGAAGTTCTATGTCTTTACCGCCGCCTACGAGGGCGGCCTGGGTTGGTTGGCGTTGATCGGTGTGCTGACAAGCGCTGTGGCGGCGTTCTTCTACCTGCGGGTAGTGGTGCGGATGTTTATGCAGGAACCCCTACGCGATGTGGATCCCGAACTGAATCGCGGCTTGAGCTTCGATATCGGACTCACGGCGATCGCTACCATGCTGATCGGCCTCATCCCAACCCCGGTGATCTTCCTGGTTGAACGCTCGTTGGTGGCCGCCGGGAGTTAGTCGTCTTCCGCCAAATTCGCTGTGTGGGGCGAAGCAGCCCATGTGTGGGCGGAAACAGTGCATTATGTGCGCTGCTTCGCCCTTACGTGTTTGCGGCGGCCTAACGTATCCCTAACGGAAGCCTCTCGCACGTCTAACAATAAATTTGTCTCCATGCACCTATACTAAGGCTGAGGTAATGGGTTCGCCTGAAAGACATTTACGGAGGAAACATCATGGCCGTCGAAAAGGTGAACGCTTCGAGCAGTCTTGCCGAGGTGGTCGATCGCATTCTCGATAAGGGTATTGTCATCGATGCGTGGGTGCGTGTCTCGTTGGTCGGTATTGAATTGTTGGCCATCGAGGCCCGTGTGGTGATCGCCGGTGTCGATACGTACCTCAAGTACGCCGAGGCCGTTGGTTTGACCGCCGCCGCAACTGCGTAGGCTGCTGGAAGTGAGAGCCGAGGTTCGACATGTGTGTCGGGCCTCGGCTCTGATCCTTGATCGGACATTGATTTCACAGGGGGCGTCGTGAGTCGTTACCTCTCTTCTGAACAGCGATTATACATTCAAGCCGCTGCTGATGCACGGCGTGCCGAGGTGGCCCGCTTGCGCGCCGCCGCCGCCGAACAATTGGCCGCCGAACGGGCGGCCTTCGTGCAGACGGCGACGAGTAGCCGCGAGGCCCGTGCCGCCGCCGCAACCGCGTTTCAAGCCGAGGTGCAGGCAAAATTGGCCGATCTTGCCGCAAATCGCGAGATCCGGTCTGCTGATCGGGCCGCCGCACTTCAGGCCGCGAAAAAAGTGCTGCGCGACGACGTACATGCGCTGTTGCTCGATCTGGAGCACGGGCGTTTAGCGCGCGGCGAGGCCCAGAGCGCCGAGTTGCAGGCGTTACGCAAGGCGCTTCACGCCGCCACCGCCGCACATCTGGCCGAATTGGAACAAGAGCGCTCAGTCCGTGCCGAGTCTCAGAGTAGTGAATTACAGGTGTTGCGCAAGGCGCTTCAAGCTACTACGGCCGCATACTTGTCTGATCTGGAGCAGAGCCGTTTCGCCTGGGGTGCCGCCCAGAGCGCCGAGTTGCAGGCGTTGCGCAAGCTGCTTCAAGCTACTACCGCCGCACATCTAGCCGAATTGGAGCATGGCCGGCTCGCATCAGGCGCTGCACAATCCGACGCTCGATGGGCTGATCGGCGGGCGCGGCGCGTCGCAACGATCGCCCGGATCGCCGACTGGTCTGCGACGCGCGCCGCGCAGACTGCTACGTTGCGTGGCGAATTGTCGGCGTACAAGTCCCGCTTGCGAACCGCGACCAACGGCTATCTGGCGGCGGTCGGTCAGGCTCGGGCAATGATGGCTGCGGATCAGTCGGATCGGCGTCGCGAAGCGCTGGGCCGAATGTTGGTTCGCCGCACTGTGCTGGTGGCGCCGGTTGAACCTGAGCCGCTTGTGGCGGCGCCTGCGCCCGAGCCGCAAGTGCCGGTTGTCCCGCCGTTGATTCCCGCGCCGGTTGTGGCGGCGACGCCTGCGCCGGTTGTGGCGGCGATACCTGCGCCGGCGGTTGAACCGGTTGCAGCAGCGGTGTTAGCTGTGGCTCCGGCCACAACCGTGCCGGAGATCGACGCGATCGAGATGCCGAACGATCCCGGTGCTGCGCTGGTGCAACGGCTCAACCGAGCCGGCCTGACGGCATATGCACAACTGGTGCGCGTCACGATTGTGCGCGAGCTAGAGATGACACGCGGCAAACCAAATGCCGATCAGCGCCGCTCGATGTTCGCCTATATCGACAGTCTGGCCAGTAGTGTTACCGGCGTGTTACGCGATATTGACCAGGGCCTTCCGGCGATGAACCGTGCGCAACGCACCCAGGCCGGCTCGCAGGTTGAAGGCTTGCGCCGCAATCTGAACGCGTTGTTGTCCGAGATCGATATGGCCTCGCCGGACGCAAACCCGGTGGTGCGCGATTTGCGGGCGGCGGTTGAGCGGATCGCGATCGATGTCGAGCAGGCCCGCGACGCCCTCGATAGTGGTGAGATGCCGCTACCGCCGAGTGAACTGATCGATGATCTGACGGCGATTCGTGGGATCGGCGGCGGCACTCAGCAGCGGCTCAATCAAGCCGGCATCGTTACCTATTTACAGATCGCCTTAAGCAATCCCGACGATCTGCGCTCGGTGCTTGGCTCGACCGCCAGCCGGTTGGCGAATGTCGAAGAGTGGATTTTGCAGGCCCGTAAACTGGCCGGTATCGAGTAGTGACGGCGGGGCGTGTGTGCGGCGAAGCTGCACATAGGCCCCACATTTACAGTCTGGTATCTGCTAGATGCTATGCTAGGCTGGGCTTCAGAACGATCAGCAGACTGAGTAGCTCGGCGAGAACGATTATGTTTTTAGGCACCCGTCGTATCCGCTCAGCCGGTCGCAACAGCGGCAGTATCGAAGTGACGTTGCCGGCGCAGTTGCAAGAGTTGGAAGGGCTCGAATGCCAGTTGCTGGTGCGCGACGGCCCACGCCCCGAGATTGTGCTGCAACCGGATCTGGCCTTGATCCAGGAAGTGATCGGCGATACCTGGCATGGTTTGCAGCTAGCATTGAGTGAGGCCGGTGAACTTGGCGATCTTGGGCCGGCCGATGCGGCATTGACGATCTTTCCCGGTGGACCATGGACCGAACGCCCGGCACTCGCACTGGTCGATCTGCTGGCGATTCGCCGGCGCGGTGTTGGCGCACCCGATGCCCTGGCACGGGTGCTGGCGGCACTGGCCCTGATCGCTGCCCGCCGGCTCGGTATTCGGCCTGCACTCGATAGCGCATTTGCCGATGTGGTGGCCTACTTGCTCACCGGCTATTCGTCGGGGCTTGGTGCGGATTTCGAGCGCGGCATGGCCCGCCAACGCTTCGTTGCCGCCGCCGGTGAGCCGGCCGGCCCGCCTCTGGATAGTGCCGCCTGGCGCCGGGTTGGACCGGGTTTGTGTGCGATCGTCGATCAATGGCAGATCTGGCAAGAACAACCGGCCCGCTATCAGGCTGTCCGTGACCGCTGGTATCGTGCGTTGACCCTGGAGATTGGGCCTTTTTAGAATACAGAATACAGAACACATGGTACAGCCGGAGCGGCCGTAGGGCGACAGGATAACCTTGTGTTCTGAGCGACTATCGGAGGAACCGATGACAGTAGCGACACGTCCGCTGATCGAAGGCCCGCGTACGACGATCAGCCTGAAGCCAAGTGCAGATTTTATCGCCACTCCTGCAACGTCGGCACTGGCGGATCGGGCGTTGGCCTATCTGAATGCCGGATTTCCAGTGCATTTTCGTGGTCCGGCCGGTACCGGCAAAACCACGCTGGCGCTGCATGTTGCCGCTCAGATCGGTCGCCCGGTGATGCTGGTCGTCGGTGATGAGGAGTTCACCACTTCCGATCTGATCGGCGGCCAGAGCGGCTATAGCTATCGGCGGGTGGTCGATCGCTTTATTCACTCGGTGGTCAAATATGAGGAAGACGCCAAGCAGCGCTGGGTGGATAGTCGGCTGACGACCGCAGTGCGCGAGGGCTTTACGCTGGTGTACGACGAGTTTACGCGCTCGCGTCCCGAGGCCAACAACGTCTTGTTGACGGTGCTCGAAGAGGGCTTGTTGGTGCTGCCGACGATGAGCCGCGGCGAAGCGTATGTGAAGGTGCATCCGGAGTTTCGGGCGATCTTCACCAGCAACCCCGCCGAGTACGCCGGTGTCCACGAGTCGCAGGATGCACTCGCCGACCGCCTGATCACCCTCGATCTTGAATTTTACGATCGCGAGACCGAGGCGCGTATTTGCGCAATCCAGTCGGGGTTGAGCGACGAGCATGCGGCGAAAGTCGTCGATATTGTGCGCGATTTTCGCAGCTCCGGCGAGTACGATCAGGCGCCGACAATGCGGGCAGCGGTGATGATCGCCCGTGTAACGGCCCAGCAGGGTTACGCCGTGCGCGCCGAGGATCCGCGCTTTGTGCAGGTTGTGCTGGATATCCTGGAGGCGAAAAAGAGCTTCGGTGCCCACGGCCGCGATCAGCGTGTTCAGCAGCGCAAGATGATCATCGGCTTGATCGAACATCATTGCCGGGTGAAAGTGTAAGGCGAGCCGCGCGCCAGTGCGTCAACGCTTATGCACAGGCATCAGGTAGCTTGCGAGAGGAGTCTGTTATGCGTCCGAAGGGAATGCGCGCCATTCGTACAACGCGGAGTTTGAATCGTTCGCCGCGCGCCACCAGTCGCGAGCAGCAGGTAGCCGAGTTGGCGCGGCTGGAGCATGAGAAGGCTCGCTTGAGCCGTGAACTTGATGTCTGGCGGCAGAATGCGGCTCGCACCAATGATCAGTTGGAGCGAGTTGAGGTGCGGCTGAACGAGCTGCGCGAGCTGTTGCGTGCCGATGAACCGGTGCCGATTCGCCCGGCCCACCCGCGCCGACGCCCGGCCGAGCGGCGTGATGACGACGAAGGCGAATGGAAGACTGTCTCACTGGAGTACTAACATGGCTTCTGAGAACGACGAGCGCAAACCGCAGGTCGATATCAATATTGGATTGGGCGGCCTGTTCAAAAATCTCGGCGATCTGGTGAACAATATCGCCGATCTGATGGCGCAGGCCGAACAGGCCGGCGGCGAGATCCGGCGCAGCGGCACGATCAGCAACGATCCGGAAAGCAAACTGCGCGGCGTTTACGGCTTCTCGATCCGCAGCGGGATCGGCGGCAAGCCCAGGGTCGAGCCGTTCGGGAATTTGCGTGCTACCGAGCGCGGCCCCGAGATGGCCGAGATCCGTGAGCCGCTGGTCGATGTGTTCGACGAGGGCGAGGAATTGCTGGTGTTGGCCGAATTGCCGGGCGCCGACGAAACCACGATCAAGGTTGAGTTGCACGGCGATATTCTGGCGCTCGAAGCCGGCGGCACCCGTCGTTACGCCAAAGAAGTGCTGCTGCCCGCCGCCGCTGATCCGGCCTCGCTGCAACGCAGTTATCGCAACGGCATCCTTGAGGTGCGTGTCAAACGCGCATAATCTAAGGGCGAAGCATCATGTGCTTTGCGCGCGGTGCTTCGCTCTTACGTAGGACATAGTTATGGCCCAGGAATCTGCCGCCGAAGGCAAGTATCTCTACGGAATTATGCGGCTTGGCACGCCGTTCAATCTCGGTAGCCGCAGCGTCGGCGAGCAGGGCGTGCCGATCTACCAGATCGTGGTCGATGATCTGGCCGCCCTGGTGAGCGATTCGCCGATTGTTGAGTATGAAGGCAGTCGGCGCAATCTGATGGCCCATACACGGGTGTTGGAAGAGGCAATGCAGTACGGCACGGTGTTGCCGGTGCGTTTTGGGATTGTGGCGCCTTCGGAAGATGCGGTTCGCCGGCAGTTGAGCGGCGCCCGCGGCGATGAATTGCGTGCGGCGCTTGATCAGATGGAGGGCCGGGTGGAACTCGGCCTGAAAGCCTTTTGGTACGAAGATGTGATCTTCGGCGAGGTGGTGAACGAGAATTCGCAGATCCGCCAGTTGCGCGACAGTCTGGCCGGCAAATCGCCCGAAGAGACCTACTACGAGCGCATCAGGCTCGGCGAGTTGATCGAGGGTGAGTTGGCCCGTCGGCGTGGCGAGGATGCCGCCAGGATCATCGAGCGCTTGCGCCCGTTGGTCGAGGCGGTGCATGAACAACCGGCGATCACCGACCGCATGGTTGTGAATGCGGCCTTTCTGATCCGGCGCGCGGCCGAACCGGAGATCGATGCGGCGGTGAACGAACTCGATGCCGAACTCGGCAAGCGCATGATGTTCAAACTGGTTGGCCCGGCGCCGCTGTACAATTTCGTCAGCCTGAAGATCGGTTGGAGTTGAGTTGATCGTTGTGCGCTTGGCGCGAAGATCGAAGCGCACAACCACATACTTTCTTTAGAGCGAGAGCGAGAAATGCTGCTGAAACTGCTAACCTTTCCAGTGACCGGGCCGATCAATGGAGTGCTCTGGATTGCGGAGACGCTGTTGGAGCAGGCCGAGGATGAACTCTACAGTCCTGAGAAGATCCGCGCCAAACTCATCGAGTTGGAGCTGCGTTTCGATATGGGCGAGTTCGACGAAGAAACGTTTCTCGCCGCCGAGGATGAGTTGTTGGCGCGGCTGAGCGAGGCCCGCCGACGGATAGCGGAAAAGGCAGTCTAAGGGCGACGTATCGTGTGCGTTACACGCGATGCCTGGCTCCTGCGAGGAAACGTATGAATGGTATGGAGATCGTCCAACGGGCGAAAGAGCAGTTGCAGATGTTAACCGGGCTGCATCCCGATACCGTGAGCAAACTCAAGAAAGAGGACGACGGCTGGCATGTGGTGATCGAGTTGCTTGAACTCAAGGTGGTTCCCGACAGCAAGGATATTCTGGCGACCTATGCCACAATCCTTGACGCGGAAGGCAATATTGTCAGCTACGAGCGGATCAATCGTTATCGGCGCGGTGAGGTAGGCTAATCATGGAAACGCGACTCGCACATTCAACCCAATCAACCAATCTGGGCGATATCCTCGAACGTGTGCTCGATAAGGGTATTGTGGTGGCCGGCGACATCACGATCTCGCTGGTCGGTGTCGAATTGCTGAGCATCAAAGTGCGCCTGCTTGTCGCATCGGTCGATAAGGCCATGGAGATCGGGATCAACTGGTGGGAGGCCGATCCGGCTCTTTCAACCAAGGCCCGGCAGTTGCAGGCCGAGAACAAGGCGCTTGAAGATCGGATCGCCCGTTTGGAAGCGGCATTGGCCGCCCGCGGGTGAGTGGGTGACAAGGTGACAAGATGACGGTTTCCACTGAACCTTTGACGTTACGGGTTACCGAGGCCGCGCCGCGCGATGCCGGGCGCGGGGTGGTGCGAATCGATCCACGCGATCTGGAGCGGATCGGCGTGGCGCTCGGTGATGTGGTGTTCCTTACAGGCCAGCGTAGCACGGTTGCGCGGGCGATGCCGACCTATGCCGATCAGCGCGGAAACGGGATCGTGCAGATGGACGGGATTGTGCGCGCCAATGCCGGCGCCGCTTGGACGATCAGCTGCAGGTGCGCCGCGCCACGATCCAGACGGCACTTGCCGTTACCCTTAGCCCACTCGATGGGGTGCGGCCCTCAGGCCCGGCGCAGGCTCGCTATCTCGCCCGGTTGCTCGATCGCATTCCGGTTGTGAACGGCGATCGGGTGCGGGTGAATCTCTTCGGCGCCCGCGCCCAGAGTTTTAGCGTCGATGCAACCAATCCCGAAGGCCCGGTGTTGATCGGCCCGAATACGCAGATCCGGCTCGCCGGCGGCGAAAAGCAACGCAGCGAGGTTTCGCTCACTTATGAAGATATCGGCGGTTTGCGGCGCGAGCTGCGGCGCATCCGCGAGATGATCGAGTTGCCGTTGCGTTATCCCGAGGTGTTCGCCCGGCTCGGAATCGATCCGCCCAAGGGTGTGTTGCTGCATGGCCCGCCCGGCTGCGGAAAAACGCTGATCGCCCGTGCGGTGGCTCAGGAAACAAGTGCGCACTTTCTGACGATCAACGGCCCCGAGATCATCGACAAGTATTATGGTTCGTCCGAGGCGAATCTGCGCGGGATCTTTGAAGAGGCCCGCCGCAAAGCGCCGGCGATCATCTTTATCGATGAGATCGACGCGATCGCGCCCAAGCGCGAGGAGATGAGCGGCGATCGGCAGATTGAACGGCGGGTTGTCGCGCAGTTGCTCACATTGATGGATGGGCTGGAGTCGCGCGGGAATGTGATGGTGATCGCCGCAACCAACATCCCCAACACGCTCGATCCCGCGCTGCGCCGGCCCGGTCGTTTCGATCGCGAGCTGGCGATTAGTGTGCCCGATACCGACGCCCGGCGCGAGATTCTGGAGATCCACACCCGTGGCATGCCGCTGGCCGCAGATGTCGCGATACAACGGATCGCCGCAATCACCCACGGTTTTGTCGGCGCCGATCTTGAGGCTCTTAGTCGCGAGGCCGCGATGAGTGCCTTGCGCCGGCTGCTGCCCGAGATCAACTTCGCCGAGGCGCGCATTCCCTATGAGAAGTTGATGCAGCTTGACGTAACGATGGATGATTTTGTCGCAGCCCTGAATGAAGTCGAGCCATCGGCGATTCGCGAGGTGTTTGTTGAGGTGCCGAATGTCGGCTGGGCTGATGTGGGCGGCCTGGATGATGTGAAGCGCCAACTGATCGAGGCGGTCGAGTGGCCGATGCGCCACGCCGATCTGTTCGCCGCCACCGGGTTGCGTGCGCCGCGCGGCGTGCTGCTGTATGGCACGCCCGGCACCGGCAAGACGCTGCTGGCCCGGGCGCTGGCCCGCGAGAGCGAGGCGAATTTTATCGCCGTACGCGGCCCGCAACTGCTGAGTATGTGGGTCGGCGAGAGTGAACGCGGGCTGCGCGAGGTTTTTCGCAAGGCCCGGCAGGCCGCGCCGTGTATCATCTTTTTCGATGAGATCGATGCTCTGGTGACGCGGCGTGGAAATGATGCCGATAGCCAGGTGCAGGAACGGGTGGTCAGCCAGTTGCTCAGTGAGATGGATGGGCTGGAGGAGCTTAAAGGCGTGACGGTGATTGCGGCTACCAATCGCCCCGACAAGGTCGATCCGGCGTTGCTGCGCCCTGGTCGCTTTGATCTGGTGATCGAGATGCCGCTGCCTGATGCTGCGACGCGGAGCGAGATCTTGCGGCTGCATACCCGGCGGACAACGCTGGCGCCCGATGTTGATCTGACGGCATTGGCGGCGCGCCTGGAGGGGTTCACCGGCGCCGATCTGGAGGGTTTGTGCCGACGGGCGGCATTGGCGGCGATCCGCGAACACCTGGCTGCGGCCTCAACCGAGAATCCGCTGGTAACGGTGGATCATTTCGAGCAGGCCGTCGCCGAGTTGGCGGTGCCCATAGAAGGATTGATGCCGCGGCGACGCTAGATCAATGCGGAATGCGCTGAGCGCAGGGGCGAAGCATCATGCGCTTTACGTGTGATGCTTCGCCTGTACGGGAATATGATATGCGAGAAGTGCGTCAATTAGTGCAGGATCTGGCCGCCGAGGTGAGCGAGGCGGAATTGTGGGCGCTGGCGGCTGAGGCCCGCATGCTGGCCCTGGCCGATCTGCGCGAGCAGTTGCGGGCGGAGATTCGGGCGGCGTTGTTGGCGCGCTTGCAGCAGCCTGAGCAGCCGGAACCGGTGTATTCTCCGGTGCAGTCCGAACCTGATGCGCTTCCTGAATCCGATGCCGCCGTCATTCTTGTAGATCCGCTGGCCGACGCAGCAGCCGAATTGGCGGCGCTGCAGGCGCAGCTTACGGCGAATCGGGCATGGTTGAACGGCGCCACGGCAATTGCTGATGAACCGGAGCCTGCGCCACCGCCGGCAGCCGTGATCCCGACCGATGCGACGGCATTGTATGTCTATGCGATCCTACCGGCCGGGCGTAGCCTGGCGCCGCTGGAAGGTATTAGCGGCCACGCCGTCGAGGGGTTGGCTTGCGGCGCATTTACGCTGGCTGTCAGCGATGTGCCGCTGGCCGAGTTCAAGCCGGATGTGTTGGAGGAACGAGTTGCCGATGCTGCCTGGCTGGAACCCGCAGTGCGCGCCCATCATGCGGTGCAGGCCGCGCTTCTGCGTGATGGGCCGCTGGTGCCGTTGCGTTTTGCGACGATCTTCTCAAACCCCGAGCGTGCCGCCGCGATGCTGACGGAGCGGCGCGAATCGATCGAGGCCGCCTTGCAGCGCGTGACCGATCGCGAAGAGTGGAGCGCCAAGCTCTGGCTCGACGGCTCGATCATGGCCGAGCGGGTGGCCGCAGGTCCGGCCCTGGCCGAACTGCGCGACCGGATCAGCGCCGGACCGCCCGGTGCCGCGTATATGTTGCAAAAGAAGCTTGATCGGGTTGTGGCCGCCGAGAGTGAGCGCCTGGTCGATCATGCTATCGATGATGTGCATCGCCGTCTGGCGGAGTTGGCGGCGTATGCCGCTCACGGCCCCTTGCGCGATCAACAACCCGGCGAAGCGCAGGTACTGTTGAATGGCGCATATCTGCTTGATCGAACGGCACTTGATCGCTTTGTCGCCGAGGCTGAATCGCTTCGCAATGTTTATGCACCACTGGGGCTACAGTTGGAATTGAGCGGCCCCTGGCCGCCCTATAGCTTTGTCGATAGCGCCGAATAGATCGTTGAAGTTGGTAGTTGCTTCAGGTGGGGAGGAATCGTGAGCGATCAGGCATCTCTGGAACGGCGTGTGACCCTGCTCGACATGCTCGATCGCATTCTGGACAAAGGCGTGATCATCCAGGGCGATCTGATGATCTCGGTGGCAGATGTCGATCTGGTATATGTTGGGCTGAAAGTGTTACTTACCTCGATTGAGCGAGCCGAGCAGATGCGCAACCTTCAACGTGGAGAAGACCATGAGTGAGGTGACGAACTCCGAGGATATGTTGGCTTCGCTGCGCGCGCGCGTGACTGATCTGGAACGTGAGCTGGCGGCGGCAAAAGCCGAGATCGAGCATCTCAAATTGTTTGAAAAACTGATTGAGAGCGCTCCGGATAATGTCGTGGTGGTCAACATGGAAAACAAAGTTATCTATGTGAACCAGGCCACAGTAACCCAGAATGGTTGGGAAAGCGCCCAGGCGATGATCGACTTCGGCGATATCACCAGTTTTGTGTCGCCGGAAGAGCAACAACGGCTGAATGAGATCGTCGCGCCGCAATTGTTCCAGCACGGCCGCTCTAGTTGGAACAGTACATTTTATCGCGCTGATCGCAGTCGTTTTGCCGGTGTGTGCAGCAGTTTTGTGATTGCCGACGAGAGCGGTGTGCCGATCGCAATCGCCTCGTTTATTCGTGATATGAGCGAACAAGTCCGGATCGAACAACGTATGATCGATAGCGAGCGTTATTTGAGCGCCTTGCTTGAGAGCATTCCGATCGTGTTGTTCGCGCTGGATAACGAAGGTCGGTTCACGCGTTCGGAAGGCAAAGGCTTGCAGACGCTCGGCTTGCAGCCCGGTCAGGTGGTTGGTGCATCGTTCTTCGAAATATATGCGTCGTATCCCGAGTTTATCGACGCTGCGCGCAAGGCGATCGGCGGTGATCAGGTGAATTTGCGCATCGATGATGGTACACTTGGCTTCGATCACTGGCTTGCGCCGCTGACAACGATCGACGGCAAGCCGAATGGAATGCTCGGCGTGTCGATCGATATCTCCGAGCAGTTGCAGGCCGAGGCCGCGCAGCTCCGCTTCCAGGAAGAGATGATCGCGGGCCAGCGCCAGGCGCTGCGCGAACTCTCGACGCCGCTGGTGCCGATCGCCGATGGCGTGCTGGCGATGCCGCTGGTCGGGACGATCGACGACAATCGCGCCCAGCAGATTATGGAGACCTTGCTGGAAGGGATCGCCGAACGGCAGGCCGATGTGGCGATTCTCGACATCACTGGTGTGCGGGTGGTCGATACGCAAGTCGCCGACGCTTTGCTGCGGGTGGCGCGGGCGTCGCGCTTGCTCGGCACCCGGATCATTCTGACCGGGATCGGGGCCGAGGTTGCGCAGACCCTGGTGGGGTTGGGCGCCGATATGTCCGGCTTGCATACGGCTGCGACACTGAAGGAAGGCATTGCGGCGGCCCTGGGTGATCAAACGTTGTCGTGAGCACGCTGCATTGCAGCAGTATTTTATGCGCTATCTCTACGCAATTATTGAGGCCGGACGCGAACTGCCGCCGCTGCAAGGTCTGGCCGCTGCACCACTGGAGTTGGTGACGGGCGGCGCACTTGCGGCGGTTGTGAGTACACTGACGGCGCGTCCTGCCCCTGATGAGGCGACACTCTGGGCCCACGAGCATGTCGTCGAGACGATTATGGCCGATCGAGTGGTGCTGCCGGTGCGCTTCGGCACACTCCTTGGCGATGATGCCGCAGTCCAGGCGGCGCTGATCGCCGGCGCGAAGCGCTTTCATGCCGATCTCAGCCGCCTGGCCGGTTGTGTCGAGATATCACTGCGGGTACTCTGGGTTGGTGCAGAGCAGCCTGAGTTACAGCCCGATCCGGACACGGGTGCGCCGGGGCGGGCCTACCTGGAAGCGCGCCTGGCCGAAACTCGGGTGCAGCGTGAGCGCCGTATGCAGGCCCTGGCGGTGCATACCCGCCTGGAGCCGTTGGCCCGCGAGAGCCGGATCGCAGCGGCGTCGGGGCGCATGGTATTCAGTGCGGCCTATCTGCTGCCCGTAGCCGCCGTTACGGTCTTTCGCTCTATGGTTGCGGCGGCTGATGCCGAATATTCGCAATGGCGGCTGATCTGTACCGGCCCCTGGCCGCCCTATTCATTTGTGAGTCGAGCATGAGTGACGACAAACTGCTTTATGGCGAAGGTGATCTGGCCGACTTTGCACGCGAATTGGATCGGGTTGCATCGCCGTTGCCCCAACGTATCAATGCCGACCCCGAGGAAGTTGAACGCGGATTGGCGAAACTTGTGTTGACGCTGATCGAATTGTTGCGCCAACTGATGGAGCGGCAGGCGCTGCGCCGAGTCGAAGCCGGCAGCCTGAGCGACGAAGAGATCGAGCGGTTGGGTGTGACGTTTTTGAAGCTTCAGGAACGCATGGAAGAGCTTAAAGTTACCTTCGGCCTGGAGAACGAAGAACTCAACTTGAACCTCGGCCCGCTCGGCGATCTGATGTAGTTCCTGCAGGAACGTAAGCTTATCGCACGATGCCTGATGCGTGATGCCTGAGCGCGCTGCCGCGCGGCTCGCCCGTCACGGATGCGATCCTTGATCAGGCTCAAGCGTTATGCGCACCGCTTGAGCGCACAAAAAAATCGTCAGTCCGATGCTGAACAGCAACACCGCCGTACGGACGTGTTTCGCCGGCAGACGGCGGGCGACTGCGGCGCCGCTATATCCCCCCAGGATCGCCCCACCTGTCATTACCAGCGCCAGGGGCCAGTTGATCACACCGGCTACCACAAACGCCACCAGCGCGACGCCGTTAATCAGGGTTGCCTGAAGCGTCTTGAGGGCGTTCATCTCGTGGATGTCGTCGAGGCCAAGTAACGCGAGCAGCGCCAGGGTCAGGATTCCCTGGCCCGCGCCGAAGAAGCCGCCGTAGATCGCGACGCCAAGATAGCCGGCGATCACCCCACCCTGCCGGCCTGATCGGTTGCCGGGTTGCGATTTGCTCCAGCGGTTGATCAGCGGGCCGGCTGCGAAGATCAAGGTGGCCGCAAGCATCAGGTATTGGATCAGCCCCTCGAAAGTGCTATCGCTCAGGCGCAACAACAAGAGTGCGCCGATCAACCCGCCGCTCAAACTAAGGATGCCGAAGAGCACGATCCGCCCGCGTTGGCGCGCCAGTTCGCTGCGCTATGCGCCGACACTGGCCGCATTGCCCGGCCAGAGGGCGGCATTACTGGTGGCGTTGGCGCTGATCGGCGGGATGCCCGCGAAGAGCAGGGCCGGAAAGGTGATGAAACTGCTCTGTCAATGCGCGGTGGCAACGCAGCATGCTGCGCTCTACCATGCGCATTTCGTACTACAATAGGTGTGCAGCACCTGAATTGAAAGGCAATCAGCATGATCCAATCGACACTCACTCATCTGGAATGTGGGATGTGCGGCGCAACATACGATGCGCATCAATTGATCAACCTGTGTCCGGCCTGCGCCCGGCCGCTCCTGGCACGTTACGATCTGAACCGGGCCGCGCAAACGCTGACCCCAACGGCATTAGGTGAACGGGTGGCGAGTATGTGGCGATATGCCGAAGTTTTGCCGGTGCAGGATCTTGGTGCGCTGGTTGATCTTGGCGAGGGCTGGACGCCGTTGCTGAGGGTTCCGCGGCTTGCTGCGGCCCTCGGCATGGATCAGGTGTATGTGAAGGATGAGTCGCTCAACCCGACCGGCAGTTTCAAGGCGCGCGGCATGGCGGCGGCGATCAACCGCGCCCGCGAATTAGGCGCGACGGCCCTTGCGGTGCCGAGTGCCGGGAATGCCGCCGGGGCCATGAGCGCGTATGCGGCGGCGATCGGACTGCCGGCCCACGTTTTTATGCCCAATGATGTACCGGCCTGCTTTCGTGCCGAGTGTGCGGCTCTTGGCGCCGAGGTGACGCTGGTGAACGGCTTGATCAACGACTGCGGTGTGAAGGTGCGCGAAGGCGCGGCGATCCACGGGTGGTTCGACGTAAGCACGCTCAAAGAGCCCTACCGGGTTGAGGGCAAAAAGACAATGGGCTACGAACTTGCCGAGCAGTTGAACTGGCGCTTGCCCGATCTGATTCTCTACCCAACCGGCGGCGGCACCGGGCTGATCGGGATGTGGAAGGCGTTTGATGAGTTGGAGCAGATGGGGTTGATCGGTTCAGAGCGCCCACGCATGATCAGCGTGCAGGCGGCGGGCTGCGCGCCGATCGTGCGGGCCTTTGAAGCCGGCGACGAGCATGCGCAGCTCTGGGAGGGTGCATATACGCTCGCCGACGGCTTACGGGTGCCGGTGGCGGTGGGCGATTTCCTGATCCTGCGCGCCGTACGGGCCAGTGGCGGCACTGCGCTTGCAATTGATGACGCAACGATGCTCGCGGCGACACGCAAACTCGGCGCCCTGAGCGGGATCTTCGCGGCGCCGGAGGGTGGCGCATGCCTGGCAGCGCTGGAGCACCTGATCGACCAGGGCGCGGTTGGGCGCGATGAAACGGTGGTGATCTTTAACACCGGCAGCGGCGCCAAATACGCGCATTTGTTTGCGTAGGGTTGCAGCTACGCCGCTGCCAACGTACGCCGGATCTGATCGAGGTGCGCCTCGCCGTGGGCGACATACATGGGCAAGATCATCGCCAGCGTCAGTTCGCCGCTTTCGGGATGCAGGCCAACGCGCTGCCATGCGTCGGCAGGCAGGCTTTCCCAGAAGCGCGCCCAGCGTTCGTGCAAGCTGCGCAATAGGGCCAGCGAGATGTTGATATCGGCCTCGCCGCTGTCGGGTACGGCGGCCCACAAATCCTGGTCGTAGGGTCGCAGGGTCGGCCGATCTTCGGTGATGATCAGCTTGCAGCGGATGTAGCTATTGAGGTGCGAGTCCACGACGTGATGCACATTTTGCGCCACGGTCCATTCGCCGGGGATAAAGACCGTTGTCAGTTGTTGCGTGCTCAGTTCGGCGGTAAGTTCGGCCAGTTGATCGGGCAGGCGGCGCAAGGCCGCGATCAGCGTGTCGATCTCAGCATTCACGTTGGGCGTCTCCTTCTGGATGGAAGCGGCGCGGCATCTATGCCTTTAGGATAGCTGAATTGCCTACCTACGACAACGGCCATGATCGAGAGTGATCGGCAGACCAATCAGGAGAAAAACGATGCAGTCGCCACAGTTGTTGGCCGAGGGATTTCGCTATCATGCGGCGATGATGGAGCGCTTGATCGATCTGGCGGCGCAATTGCCGGAGGGGCAATATCGTGCGCCGACCCGTTTCGGACGCAGTTTGCACGCATTGTTCGTGCATGTGCTGCGGGTCGATATTGTCTGGCGTTCGCTCAGCACAGCACCCGGTTTCGCACCGCCGCCGATGGAAGAACCGGCGAATCCGGCGGCACTGCGGCTTGCCTTCGAACGCGAGGCGGCAGCAGTCCAGGCGCATCTGGAAGAACTTGACGCTGTGGCGATCGGCACGCAACTGGCCGCGCGTTCGCCGCGCGGCGATATGCACCAATTGGCGCGCTGGCGCATGTTGTTGCAGCGATTTTTGCACGGCCAGCAGCATCGCGCCGAGATCGCCCAGATCCTGAGCGAGTACGGCCACTCGCCGGGCGATCTGGATTTTATCTTCTTTGAAGTCATACCTTGATCTTGGGCTTGCCTTGCACCGTCACCAGGGCCACGCCGGCTACGGCGAAGATCAGCCCGACCAGCGCAACCAATCCGAAGCGCTCGCCGAAGATCAGGTAGGCTTCGATCGCAGTGGCCGGCGGCACCAGGTAGAAGAGGCTCGCCGTGCGTGCGGCCGAGGTACGGCGGATAATAAACATCAGCAGCAGCACGGCGCCTAGCGATAGCACACAAACCAGCCAGGCCATTGCGAAGAACAACTGCGGCGCCCAGGTGATTGTGCGCGTTTCGACGCTGGATGCAAGGGCCAGCATCAGCACTGCGGCGGCGGCATATTGGGTTGCCGTGCCCCAGAGCAGCGGAATCCCGGCGCCGTGATATTTCTGATACAGGGTTGCCCCGGTGGTGCTGAAAAGCGCGATCAGCGATGCAGTAAGGGTCGCGGCGGTGATCACCGGAACTGCGCCGCCGAGGCTCAGTTTTTCGCCGATCACCAGTGCGACGCCGAGCAGCCCCAGCCCTAACCCAGCCCATTGCCGCCCATTCACGCGCTCGCCGAGCAGCATCGGCGCCAGCACCGCCGTCAGCACCGGTTGCATACTCACAATCAGCGCCGACACACCCGCCGGCATGCCGTTGTCGATCGCATAGAAGACCCCGCCGAGGTATCCACCGTGCAGCAACACGCCCACCACGGCACTATGCGCCAGGCCGGTTCTGCTTGGCAGCGGCGCGCGCAACACGAGTGCGATCAGCGCCAGGGCGGTTGTTGCGATCACGAAGCGAATCTCCAGAAAGGTGAACGGCTCGATATATGGTAGTCCGTAGCGCGCCCCGATAAAGCCGGTGCTCCACAGCAACACAAAAATCGCCGGGGCGGCGTCAATCAATCCCGGCCGGCGCTGCGATCCTACGATCGTCGTCTGCATGGACGTGGTTCCTGTTGGAATATTGATGGCGGTTCGCGTGGCAAAGCTCCAAGAACCGCCATCCATAATGGTTGTGACTTTGGTATAGTACCACCGGAATCATCTTCCGCCCCGAGGTGTTGTATGCCTGAGCCGACGTTCATTCCGCTCTTGCCCGCCGCTACGCCGCAACGGATCGCGCCTACCGACGTTGCGCAGTATATTCGACTGAATCAGTGCCGGCGCTATTTGCGGCTCCGGTTGCACGAACGCACCCATAGTTCGCGCTTTCTCGCCATGTACGGCGTTGCGCCGCAGTCGATCCCGCCCATGCTTACTGCGGCCGGCGCCGGTTTTGAGGCACAGGTCGAAGTACAGGCGCGCGCCCATTTCGCCGCTGCGATCAACTGTCGTGAGCGGGCCTT
This sequence comes from Oscillochloris sp., assembly GCA_012032775.1. GTDB lineage: Bacteria > Chloroflexota > Chloroflexia > Chloroflexales > Chloroflexaceae > JAAUQO01. Next base: position 24,363 of record JAAUQO010000034.1, read on the forward strand.
GCTGAAGGACGACGAATTTGTCGGCCCCGATCACAACAAGGTTTTGATCGATCGGGTTCGTGCGCTTGCCCCCGGCGCCCAATTGCTGTTGCTGCAACCGCGTTTGCGCGTTACCCTTGGCGCCTGGGAGTTACGCGGCGATGCCGATATGCTCTTGCTTGAACGGGATGCCGACGGTGAGTTGCATGTGCTGATCGCCGACATCAAGAGCAGCACCGCCGCCAAGGTTGAGCACCGCTTGCAGGTGGCGTTTTACCACGAGATGCTGGCCGAGTTGCTGCGCACTCATTGGCGTGCGGCCGCCTCAATCGCGACCGGGATTCTGTACCGCGGCCCCGCAATTCGCGATCCAAATCTCGACAGTCTGGAGCAGGCTCGCCTCGATCAGCAACGTGCCGCTGCCCTGGATCTGTTCGGGGTGGCCGATGCCTACTACGAACCAATCTCCGATCCACAGGCCTATCTGGCCGAGGTGCGCGGCCTGGTGACGAATGAAGATTCAACTGCTGCGCGGGTTGCCGGCGCCGATTTCGCCGATCTGCCGTTTCACCTGGAACAGAAGTGCGACGGCTGTCTGTATAACGAATTCTGTATGAAGTGGGCCGCCGAGCACGACGATCTTTCGCTGATTCCGTATCTGAATGCGGTTGAGAAGAATATTTTGCAGGCCCAGGGTGTGGCTGCGAATACGCAACTTGCGGCGCTGAAAACGTTTCCAGACGATGATACGAGCGAGTTGGTTCCGGCTCCCGGCGCCGAGGAGATGGTGCGCCGGCTGAGTGCCTTGCGCGGACTCGGCGCCCGGCTCGACGAACTGATCCATCGCGCCCGCCGGCTCCGCCGCTGGAAGGGCGATGATCTGCGCGCCCTGAGCTACATCCCCAGCAAGGGCTATGGTACGCTGCCCGCCTGTGATGCGACGATTCATCCCAATCTGTTGCGGATCTACCTGGATGTGCAGCACGATTATCAGCACGAGCGGATCTACCTGCTGGGCGCACTGGTTAGTGCTGCCGAGAATGGCGAGAAACTGCGGCGTACGACGATCGTGCGTATGAGCGACGGCCCGCCGGAGCAACCGGAGCAAGAGCGCGATCTGCTGCGGGATTGGGTGGCCGAGGTGATTCGGGCGCTGGTCGAGTTGGCTGCGCCCAACGCCGAGGCGCACGGCGCGCGCCGATTCACCTGATCTTCTTCAGCCGGCTCAGCCAGAGCATTCTGCTCGATGGCCTGGCCCGCCATTTCAGCAGTGTGGTTGGGGCTGCGCCGCTCTACGATTTTCTGACCCAGATCGCCGGCTTTGATTCGCCGACCACCACGATCATTGAGGAGGAGCGGCGCGAACGCAAGAACGACCCGCTGGTGTGTCCGTCGCTCCAGGCTCTTGCCGGTGGCCGCGGCTTCAAGTGGGACGAGTACCGCGAGATCTTCAAGGAGCGGCTGTTCGACTATATGGGCCGGCTCGACGAGGGCGACGGCAGCGGCGAATGGTATACCCGCCGCGCCCGCTTCGGCAGCCAGATCCCGCTGGAATATGCCTACGCCGCCTGGGATCGTCTGCCGGTGCCCGACAGCAACGACCTGTTTACGAAATTCCGCCACGTATCTTGCGAGCAGTTACGCGGCTTCGCGGCAAAACGGCTGGATGCGATCGAGTTCCTGGCCGACGATCTGCCGGTGAACCGTCAGACGGAGAAGACACCTTTTGATCTTCCCGATCTGGCCGATTTCAGCGGCGCCGCGCCCAATCTTGCCGTGGCGCTCCACGAATTCCTGACCCTGGAGCGCCATACTGCGCTTTCGAATTGGAAACATTCCCGCCTGATGCCGCCCGAGCGCCGGGTGCTGGCCGGCGTGAGCCTGACGCTACGTTACCATGCGAACGATCAGGCGCCGGAAACTGCCGCCCGCAACGCCGAGAATGAGCGCCGCCGCCGGCTGGTGGAAGCGTGGCGCGCCGCGCATCTGGCCGCCAATCCCGGCAAACAGTTCCGCCGCAGCAAAGCCCAGAAAGCCGAGAGCGATTGGAGCCAGGAAGGGCTTGAGTTGCGCCTGTGGATCGATCTTGATGGGATCGACTGCGATCTTCAAACGGCGCTCGATCTGAGTAGTTTCAGCAGTGGTGAACAGGTTGTGCTTGCGCCGCGCATCTCGGTCGATGAGCGCTTGCCGGCCGAGGAACGTACGCCGTTCCAGACCACCGCCCGCCAGTTGCTCTATGGCCAGCGGGCGACATTGTTGCGGATCGAGCGTGAGGGCGAGCAGGGATTCGCGATTGTGCGGCTGCAAGATCCACGCTTCGGCGGCGATGGGCGCTATGTCTTCGGCGGCGGCGCCCGCCCGTTGAGCGACGGTGAGGCCTATACGATCGAGAGCGATCCGAACGATTGGTACGGCAAACGCTGCCTGGAGATCGTCGATGGTTTGAAACTTGGCAATTTCAATGCGCTTTACGAGCGCCTGACCGAGGGCGTTCGTGCGGCGAACTGGCCTGAGGCGGCGGCGGCGGCGCAATTGCGCTTTGCAAAGGGGCTTGAGGCACTACGGGCCGCCGGCCATCTCCATGCCTTCGACGCCAACCAGCGCGATTTTATCGCCCGCTTTGGTGACGCGGCGACGTTGCTGGTGCAAGGGCCGCCCGGCACCGGCAAAAGCTACTCGACCGCCTTTGCACTGTTGGCCCGGCTTCAGGGTGCGCTGGCGGCCGGGATGAGTTTCCGCGTGCTGCTGAGTTGCAAAACCCATGCCGCGACGGAAGTGCTGCTGGAGAAGATCGGCGCAGTGCAGGCCGAGCTACTGCGCTTGCGGGCGATCACGCCGGAGTTGTTTGATCGCTTCTTTGATGCGCGCATCATGCATGCGCCGCGCTACCGGGTGCATCCGAAAGATCCCGAACCGGGCACGACGCCGAACTGGCCCGCCGACCTACGGGTGTTGCAGCGCGAGGACAATGCGCGTGCCGAGCTAGAGGCGCGGAACAGCTATTTTGCGGCGATCACCCCGGCAGCGGTGGCGCGGGTGTGCAAAGGCGACGACAAGACACCGTTCGGGCGCAACTTCTGCGATTGCCTGGTATTGGATGAAGCATCGCAGATGAATCTGGCCGAGGCGGCGATGGCGGCGCTGCCGTTACGTTCCGGCGGCCAACTGATCGTTGTCGGCGATCACCGCCAGATGCCGCCGATTGTGCAGCATGGTTGGGCCGACGAGCGCCGGCGCACCTTCGCCTTTTTCCGGGCTTACGCCTCGCTTTTCGAGACCCTGATGCGCCACACGCCGGCCCCGCCGATGGTGCGTTTCGCCGAGAGTTTCCGGCTGCACCGCGACATTGCGCGCTTTCTGCGCGACGAGATCTATATCCACGACAACATCGATTATTTCTCGCGCCGTGAAGCCGTACTTGCCGCCGCCGATCACCGCGATCCGTTTGTGGCGGCGGTACTTGCGCCTGAACATCCGCTGATTGTGGTGCTGCATCACGAAACTGCGAGCCAGGTTTTGAATCGATTCGAGCTCGGCTTAATCAGCCCGTTGTTGCAGGCTCTGGCAGGGACGCTCAAACTCAATGCGAGTGATGGTTTAGGCGTGGTGGTGCCGCATCGCGCCCAGCGGGCGGCCTTCAAAGCCATGCTGCCCGAGTTGGTCGGCGCGCTTTTGGAAGGCGATGTCGATGAGTCGGCGGTCGATACGGTTGAGCGCTTCCAGGGCGGCGAGCGCCTGGCGATCCTGGTGAGCGCCACCGAGAGCGATCTGGATTATCTGCGCAGTGCGGGCGAATTTCTGCTCGACCCGCGCCGGTTGAATGTGGCGCTCAGCCGGGCCAAGCAGAAATTGATCCTGGTTGCCTCGCGCTCGTTGTTCGATCTGTTCAGTGCCGACGAAACATTTTTCAGCAACAGCCAGTTATGGAAGAACCTGTTGCGCCGGGTTTGTACGACGCAGGTATGGGCCGGCGAACGCGACGGCGTGCGGGTCGAGGTATGGGGCAGCCAGTAGGGGTGAAACATGGGTTTTATAGCGTGATGCCTGATGCCTGATGCCCGAACGCGCTGCCGCGCGGCTCGTCAGTCCGGTATGCGCTCCCGGATCAGGCGCAAGCGGTTTGCTCACGGCTATAGGGGCACATGCTTCAGCTCTACCGGCCCATCAACGCGATCCGAAACGGAAACAAGCGCGCCGACATCACCCCGGCGCGCACGGCCGGGTCGTCACGCATGATCGTTTCGGCGTCTTCGGGTGATTCGGCCCGCAACACCACAATCTCAAACGTGTCGGTGTCGGCATTGGTTGTCCGCCCAACCAGCACCGCCGTCCCGCGGGCCGTCAACTCCTGCAAATACTGAAAATGGGCCGCAACCGTCGCCTCTTCGGCGGTGGTTGCGCCATTGGTCAGCATCTCGATACGGGTTGGACGCAGCACGTAAACGAATTCTTCGCGTGTATCCATCGGCCGGCCTCTAGTACGCTAAAGCGTAAGTACGTCTACGGCGCACATCGCACGGTGACGGCCTAAAGGTCGTTACAAACCCTCGACGGACGTAGGCCGGCCTCTAGACGTTTTATTTACCTTGTTACTGCTGAGTGTAGCATAAGAAATCGGCTGTAATACTACAATCCCGCAATCTTGGGTGGGATTTTTTCAGCCTCGCATCCTGTCCGAAGGTTCAGGCGACAGATTGGCGGAACTGGGGCATAATGGAATTATGAAAGATGTTCCTACTCAAACCTTGCAACAAGAACTCATGCCACTCACTGCGCGCGATTATCGCGATACTATCGGCCTGTTCGCCACCGGCGTCACCGTGATCACGGCCTGTGCCGGCGACGAGTTGCGCGGTATGACGGCTAATTCGGTTACATCGGTATCGCTTGATCCGCTGTTGCTGCTTGTGTGTGTCGATCGCCGGGCGAATATGGCGGCGGTGCTGACTGAGACCGATCGCTTTGCGGTGAATATATTGCGCGCCGATCAGGCGGCGATCTCGCGTCATTTCGCCGGCCAACCCGATCCCGATCTGGTGATTGAGATCGGCGAGCTTGACGGCGCACCGATCCTGAATGACGCAATGGCGACATTGGTCTGCTCGATCGAACGCATCCTCGACGGCGGCGATCATTTAATTTTTCTGGGCCGGGTCGAGGCGCTCAGTCGTGATCCGCAACCGGCGATCCGCTGTTGTATTTCGGCGGCCGCTATCGCCGGATCGGGCCGGACGAAGGCTAGAACGTCGGTAGAGACAGAATCCTTACGGGCCGGCGGCCCGAAACGCCCACAAATCCGATTACTTTACCGACGTTCTAGGAAACCATTTGTTTGGGTGGCGGCGAGCAGCAGCAGCACTTCGCCGGCGTTCCACCAGAAGTGGACATCGAGCCGGGGCGCGTTGGCAAATCCCGGCGCAATTGTGCAGAGAAATCGCGCTCCGGCCGATGTGCTTGTTTGCGCCGCCAGCCAGCCGTTCGCGCCGAGAACGCCCGGCAATCCCTGGGCGCCGTCCAGCGGCAAGCCGGCCGCCTGTAATTCCCCGATTACCTGCAAAAATCGCGCAAACAGGTAGACATGTTCGGCGCTGTGTGCGCCGGCCCAGAGCAGCAACAACCACATCCAGAAGCCGCGCATTCCGGCCGCAAACAGGTAGATCACCAGCCCAAGAACGATCATATTCCAACTGAAGTGGATGATCTCGCTGTTGAGCGGCGAGATCAGGCCGCCGGCCTGGCGTGCCGGCCAGCCGAGCATGTGGTACTGCACCCATTGGGCGGCGTGCTCGATACTGTGCAGCCCCTGCGTAATCAGCAGTATGCTCAGGATCATCGCCGGGGTGCCGTACAAGCGCCGGTCGGCGCGCCATTTGAGCACCAGTGGCGGAAACAGTAATCCCAGGGTCAGGGCCGGGCCGACCCATGATGGACTGCCGAGGCGCCAGACGCTGATGAGACCCCAGATCCCGCCGGCGATCAGGGCGGCGCTGAGCTCGCGGGCCTGATCGCGTGGATGCAGCAGCGTGTGGATCGGGCTGGATCGGGTGGGCTTGAGGATCGTCATATCGATGGCTCCTATCAGGAGGGCGAAGCAGCGCATGATGCGCGCTGCTTCGCCCTTACAGGATGGCTTGTGCCGTGTGTCTTGTCAGGGGGAGGCAGCGCATGATGCGCGCTGCTTCCTGACGGGATGGCTTGTGCCGTGTGTCTTGTCAGCGTGTCCGTACGTTCAGTTGCACCCGCAGACTCACGCCCTCGCTTGCGTTCAGGCCGAGCATTGTTTGCGTGCCTTCGCCGCGTGCATCGCTGTAGTTGCCGGTGCCGCCGGTGATTGCGCGGCTGATCGCCACACCTACGTCGGCCAGTTCGTAGCCCTGGGTCACGATCGTCTTGGCGCCGACGTCCTGGCCGAACTGGAAGAACTGCGTCGAGAAGACCCACACGCCGGCGGTGGCATGGCCTGCGTCGTTGATCATGTAGCCCGAGCAGATCCACTCGCCGAACACCAATTCCGGGAACTCGGGCGAGCCGTCGGCGTTGACGCCGTTGCAGGTGCCTTCGTCGTCGCAGCTAAGGGTGCCGGCCGGGTAGATGTAGCCGCGGGTGATGAAGCTGCTGCCGTCGGCCGGCAGGCCGTCGTCATAAACCACGTCCTGGTCGAAGATGAAGCGGGTCATGTCTTCGGCAACGTCGAATGCGATGGTTTCAGTCCGCCCGCGCTCGGCAATTCCGGCGTAGGCGGCGGGTGCGGCGGCGATCAAAGCAACCAGGGCCACGAACAGTGCGATCAGATTCATGCGATTCATGGGATTCATTCCTTGTGTTGTGCGCCCCTACGGCGCGATATTCTGGTTCAAGCGGAACAGATTGGTCGGGTCGTACTGGGCCTTGAGTGCGACGAGCCGGGCGTATTGCGGGCCGTAGGCGGCCCGCACCATGGCGTTGCCCTCTTCGTGGAAGCCGCCGAAGTTCAGGTAGCGCCCGCCGTCGGAGAATTGCTCCATCTCGGCGAGGAAGCTGCGTAGCCAGCCGAGATTAGCTGCGTCGTCGGCCGGATCGTCCCAGTTCGCCTCGGGGCTGAGCAGGAAGGCCACATCGCGGCCGTGATAAGCGCCATGTTCGGCGCCGTAGCGGCGTACCGCCCCGCCGATGTGCCAGATGTCGGTGGTGGTGAAGGGCGAGGGCTGCCGGCGCACATGGGCGACGATCCGCGCGATCACATCATCGTTGAGCCGGCTCAGGTTGAGCGATTTCCAGTAGTAGCGCCGCCCGTCGGGGTAGTCGTGATCGAACATCTGCTGCGCCGAGGTGTATGGCATCACGCCGCTCGCATCCATCAGCGGCTGGCCGAAGTCGATCAACGGCTGCAAGATCCGCCGGCCCTCGGCGACCGGGCCGACATACAATGCGCCGAAGACGGCCATCGGGCGCCCGTGAATGTCTTCGGGAAAGACATGCGGGTCGGGCGGCACCACGCCACAGGCCATCAGGGTGTTGACTTCGTCGGGCGCCGTAGCGGTAAAATCGCGGTAGAAGCGAATCGCGTCGGCCATCTTCTCATCACTCGCGTCGTGGATGACGAAGACGAACATTACTTCCGGGCCGACCGGATGCAACTGGAAGGTGAAGTTGGTCACCACGCCGAAGTTGCCGCCGCCGCCGCGCAATCCCCAGAGCAGTTCGGGGCGCTCGTGGGCGCTTGTATGCACCACCTCGCCGGAGGCAAGCACCACTTCGGCGCCGATCAGGTTGTCGCAGCTCAGCCCAAAGCTGTTGCGCAGCCAGCCATACGCCGCCGCCCAGGGTCAGGCCGGCAACACCCGTATCCGAAAAGACGCCCCCCGGTGTTGCAAGGCCGTATTCCTGGGTAACGGTATCGACCAGGCGCCAGGTTGCGCCGCCGCCAACCGTAGCTGTGCGCGCCAGTGGGTCAACCGTAACCTGGTTCAATGGCGCAAGGTCGATCACAATCCCGCCATCGACTGTGCCGTGTCCGGCGACATTATGGCCGCCGCCACGCACTGCCAGCGGCAAACCGGTTTCGCGAGCAAGGCCAATGCTCGCCACCACATCCTCGACGCTGGCGCAGCGAACGATCAGCAGCGGGTAGCGGTCGATCATTCCGTTCCAAACCTTGCGAGCTTCCTCGTAGGCGGCGTCGCCGGGTTGAATAACCTCGCCATGCACCTGTTGAGCGAAGTTGCGTACCTGCTCAACGCTCAGCGGCAAGACATGCTCGATGGTTTTCATATCGCTTGTTCTCCTGTATGTCGTGTCGGTCACACAGGCAGCTTAGCCGGGCCGCATTCTCGGTTCGCTCTCGCAGCCATTCCCCAGACATTCCTGCGCTATGGTTGCAAGTTGCGCTTGCGACATAATGCAGGCGAAAGGTGATTGGGCGGGCAGGCCCGCGCGCAACGGGGCTTTGGAAGGATGGCGAAAACGGCGCGGATCAGTACTTCCCTGATCCGCGCCTCCATCGCAAGGCGGAGGGTGATTACCGGGTTTATCGGTAGGATGGATCAACCCTTATTCCCCGGTAGAACCAATTGTAATGGCGCGAAAGGATGATGCCGATGTTGCGTCTGTACCTCTTTGGAGCGCCAAGGCTTGAGGTCAACGGCAAGGCGATGGCGATGCGTCGCAGCAAAGCCCTGGCCCTTCTTGCGTATCTCGGCGTAACAAAGCAACCCCACGAGCGTGACACCTTGCTTGGTTTGCTCTGGCCCGAATTCGATGCGGCAAGTGCGCGGAACAACTTGCGGCGCGAACTCTCGATCTTGCGCAGCACGCTCGGTGATCAGGTTCTGATCACGCAGGGCCAGCAGATCGCCTGGAATCCTCAGCCGGCGTTCTGGCTCGATGTGGCCGAATTTCAGGCTCAGCTTGCCGCCTCGCGCAGTCTGCAACCGAATAGCGAGCCATGGGCTGCGGCGCTCACGGCGGCGGTTGCGTTGGCCGGCGAGGAGTTTCTGGCCGGTTTCAGCTTGCCCGAAAGCAGTGGATTTGATGATTGGCAGTTCTTTCAGCGTGAAGAGTTGCGCCAGCACCTTTCTGAAGCGTTAGAGGCTTTGAGCGGCTGGCATCAGGAGCGTGCCGAATATTCCAGCGGAAGTGCGTTTGCCCGGCGCTGGTTGGCCCTCGATCCCTTGCACGAGCCGGCCCGGCGTATGCTGATGGAGTTGTATGCCCGTTCGGGCCAGACAACCGCCGCGCTGCGCTGTTATGAAGAGGGTGTGGCATTGCTTGAAGCCGAGTTGGGTGCGGCGCCCGACGACGCGACGACCGCGCTGAATACTGCGATCAAGGCGCGCCGGTTGGCTCCCGCGCCGCCGGAGTCGCCGCTGTCATCTGCGGCCGCGCCGGCGCGTAGCTCGCTGGACGAAGCGCCGCTGCCGCTGACCAGTTTCATCGGCCGGCATGCCGAGTTGCAGGATCTGATCGCTCAGCTCTGCGATCCGAATTGCCGGCTGCTGAGTGTGGTAGGGCCGGGTGGGATCGGCAAGACGCGACTGGCGCTGGAAGTTACCGCGCGGCTTGGTACTTCATGTACCGCTGGTGCGGTGTTTGTGGCGTTGCAAGGGGCAAGTTCGCCGATTCACATTCCCGGCGCAATTGCCCGTGCGCTCGATCTGACCCTTTCGGGCGACGGCGATCCCTGGAATCGTCTGGCGCATCTGTTGCGCGAGCGTGAGCTTATGTTGGTGCTGGACAATTTCGAGCATGTGTCCGACGGCGCACCGTGGTTGGCAGCCCTTTTGCATGCGGCGCCGAAGCTGAAACTGCTTGTGACATCGCGCGAAGCGCTGAAACTTCAGGAAGAATGGTTGTATCCGCTCGGCGGATTAGGGCTGCCGGATGCAGAATCAGACTTCGAGGCCGGCAACACCGACGCTGTTCAATTGTTTGTGGCCCGGGCGCGTCAGAACCGGCGCAATTTCAGCCCTGCCGATGACTATGACCAGATCGCCCGGATCTGCCACATGGTCGGCGGTATGCCGCTGGCGATTGAACTGGCCGCAGCCTGGATCGCAACCCTTTCGTGTGCCGAGATTGCCGCAGCGATCGCCCACAACCTGACCTTTCTCGAAACCAGTATGCGCAATCTGCCGGCACGCCACCGCAGCGTCATGGTAGTGTTCGATCAAACCTGGGCGCAGCTTGATCGCGACGTACAACGTGTGCTGATGCGTCTTTCCATGCTCCCCGGCGGGTTCACCTCCGAGGCAGCCGCAGCCATTGCCGGGGCCACACCGGCATTGCTGGCCCGTCTGCTCGATCAAGCCCTTTTGCGACGTGACTCGGGCGGTCGCTACCGATTTCACGAACTGATCCGGCAGTATGCGGCCCGGCACCTGCAGAACAGCGGCGAATTTGCCTCTGAGGTGTGGGAATCATGTGGTCGTTACTATGGCCAATTCCTGGCCGGGTTGCACGAATTGTATGAACGCGGCGAGGATCGTCGCGCCATTGTGATGCTTGAGGTTGAGCGCGATAATTTCCGCAGCGCATGGCCGGCGATCCTGGCCCAAACCGCAGATGAACCGCTGCGCGAGTTGCTGCAAGGCGTTCAGGCGTTTTACCTGGTGCGCGGGCCGTATCAGGAAGGGCTTGATCTGCTTGGCGTCGCCGAGACGAAGTTGCGGGCCGCCGGTGCGGAATTCGCGGCCCAGCGCGTGCTGGCACATGTGCTGACGAATATCGGGTTTATCCATATTCGTGTCGCGCGATCGGCAAAGCAGCCGCCTGCTTTGAAGAGAGCAGCGCGATTTTCAAGGCACTGGGCGTGCCGCCTGCGCCGGGAGACGGCACCGATCCACAGATTGGGGCGGGGATTATTGCGCTTATTCAGGGCGATTACCATGCCGCCAATCGCCATGCCGAGCAGTTGCGCCTACGCAGCGAAGCCCACGGGCTGACGGGTAATCTGGTGTATGCATGGTATCTGTTCACCGAAGTTTCGCTGGCCCAGCAGTTGCTGCCGGCAGCCCGGCGCAATGCGACCCGCGCCTTGATTGCGGCCAAAGCGGCCCGCAGCCACTGGTTTAGCGCCTATATTCTCAACCAGCTCGGTCGGATCGCACTGGCACTTGGCAGGTTTGATGAGGCCGACGAGCACTTTCACACCTGCTACACCACTCGTGAAGCCTATGCCGACGTTGAGGGGATGGCGCTGGCGCTTGTCGGTCAGGCTGAGAGCGCTTTACGCCGGGCGGATTTCGCCGGCGCAGATGCACGTTATACCCGCGGACTTGAGTTGTACCGCCAGATCGGTGATCGCGGCGGGATTGCGCATGCCCTGGTTGGCCTGGGCGCTGCCGAAGGCGCGCTCGGCAATTATCGCTCGGCCTGGAGCCGGCTGCGTGAAGCCTTAGCGATCGCAACCGAGCTGGAGTATCAGCATGTCGTGCTCGATATTGTGGCCAATGTGGCGCAACTGTTGATCGCCGCAGGGCATCCTGAAGCGGCGATCGAGTTACTGACGCCGACCCTGAGCCACCCGGCCGGCCGGAACGAGACTGCGCGGCGCGTCCAGCGCTTGCTGATCCAATGCGAAGAGTCGTTGCCGGCCGTTGTGTTCGATGCCGCCGCCGAGCGTGGCCGCCAACTCGAACTTACCATGGCGGTTCAGTTGCTCGATGCTTATGCCGTCAGTTATCTGGGGGGCGGTTCACTGGTGGAGGGCGGTTTTGGCGGCGCCACCACCAAAACCGACCCACCCTTACTTGATAAAATCGCGTAGCTCCTGCGCTACCTGTTCCGGGCGCTCCCAGTGAATCGCGTGGCCGGTATCCGGATAGATCTGCAAGCGTGAACCGGTGATGCCGGCCAGCAACGCGGCTTGTTCGCTCCGGAAAAAGATGCTGTCCTGCTCGCCCCAAAGAAGCAGGGTCGGCGCGCTGATCAGGGCCAGGCGCTCGCGATAATCGGCGCTCAGCAGGCCACGCAGGGCGGCCTGCCAGACTCGTGCCGGTAGTTTCAGGCTCTCCTGTATCACCTGCGCCAGAAATGCGTCGTCCAGCGGCTGAAATGCCGTGCTCGTCTGAAACTCTTCCACGAAGTCCGGCGGCACCGGATCGCGCAGTTCGTCCACCGCCTGCTGCAACTCCGCTGCGCCGTTCAATCTGCGCGGGTCGGCGGCCGATCCCAACAACGCCAATCCGGCGACTCGGTTCGGCGCCCGCAGGGCGGTTTCCAGGGCCACAAAACTGCCCATCGAATGGCCGACCAGGATCGCCTGCGACAACTGCATCGCGTCCATAAACCCGATCACATCGGCGGCGAAAACCGGCATGGTGTAGTTGTCCGCCGGTCGATCCGAATCACCGTGGCCACGTTGGTCAAGGGCATAGAGAGTTGCCGACGGTGCGAGCAGCGGCAGCAGTTCGCTGAACGAAAACGCCGAATCGCTATAGCCATGCAGCATAATCAGCGGTATACCGGCCGCATCGCCGGCGCGCGTGTAGTGAAGCCGTAGGCCGTTTGCAAGCCGTGTCGCGGCATGCTTGATCGTGACAGAGTCGCGTAACATCGCATTCCTCCTTGATACAATAAAGCGTAACCGGGAAACAGCGTATACCGCCGCCATTCTCTACGTGTTCGCGGTCGCATTCCCTCAGGGAGCTTTACGATTGGCGCAAATGTATGCTACAGTGAGAACCAGGTATTGGTAATGATGAGGATATGTGATGAGTGCCAATGAGATTGCCCAAATGCCCCGGCCTGAATCGGCTTTTGGCGGCTTACTGATGCCGATGGTGGTAACGCTGATTGGCGGGGCGGCGTATGGGGCCTGGCAACTGTACACCATGTGGCTGAATACCCTGCCGCCGGAGATGCTGAGCGATCCGAGCTGGTTTTTCCTCTGCCATTAATCCGCGTTACGCGATGATCTGCCTCAGGCAGGGCTGAATACCATGGTTTTTTGTCTCATTTTGACGGCTTCACCGTCAAAACGAGACAAAATGAGCGCCGAGGTTTTTTGGCGCAGCCGGAAGACCTCGGCCCTTGCCGGCTAGGACGCTCAAGCGTCCGTA
>JAAUQO010000035.1 GCA_012032775.1 Oscillochloris sp.
GGAATGCGCAGCGCCGCTGCGGTTTGGGGCCGAATAATGCGATCGTCGGCGCATTGAAGTAAAAGCTCATTGTCGGCACGCCCAGCCAGCCGGTGCCGAAGGGATTCTGGATCTCGCCGTTCAGCACGCGCACCGCCTCAAGCCCCTGCGAGCCCTCATCCCCGCCGAGCGTCGCCGGGATCGCATCGATCTGCCAACTGCGCAAGCAGAGCGCTGCCAACACGATGACGGCGACCGCCACAGCATAGGCGAACTGCGTGCGATCACGCGGCGCCGTCGGTAAACGCTCGCGGCGTTGCGGGATCACCGCCGCGATCACACATCCAATCGAGGCCAGCCAGGGTGCAAAGACCCAGTTCTTGTTTGAATCGGGTGACGCCAGGCCCGCCAGGCCGATTGTCATGGCGACAAGGGCGGCCAGGAACAGCCCGGCCCGCAGCGAGGTGAGCGGCAGTCTGGTGATCGCATGGCGAGGCTCGGCAGGCGATGCGAGGTGCAACAGCGGCAGCGACAGGTTACGCAGGGCAGCCGTAAACAACAGCACGGCGACAACCGCAAGCCCGATCGCATTCCAGCGCCACTCGCGCGCATCAAGCAAGATCGTCTGCACCCATCCGGCCAGGCCAAGCGCCCCAAGCAGGGCCAGACCACGCCACAGCACCGGCGTTACGGTTTCATGGGCCGGTTCCGGCACAGCAGCAAGTGGCGGCGCGGGCAAGGGCTTCACCCGTAAACGGGTCAGTGTACCATCGGGCAGATCCAGGCGATCACGGGGATACAACACCCCAGCGCGATATTCCGCCTCGACCTCACGTTCATCGTCGGGGATGCTTGGATTCGAGCTATTCGACATACGTGATTGCGTAGGGGTGAAGTATCGGCAGGATCGACGCTTCAGCCACTACGATGATGCATTTCGGCTATGTAACAACAACGCCACAGCCAGGGCAATAGCGCACGCAACCGCACCGAACAGGAATGTCTCGCCGATTACCTGCGCGGCGACATTCATCAAAAAACGGGCCGGATCACTGGTCGCCAATGGATCGTCGGCGCCGGCGCGACGCAGCAGATCCTGGCGCTGCACGCCCCAGAGCGTCAGCACCGCAACACCAACCGTCATGCCGATCAAGCGCAGCGCGATCACCAATGCGCCGGCGCTGCCACGCCGATCATCCCCGGCGCGACCGATCAGGGCCTCGGCCGCAGGCGCGATCACCAAACCCAGGCCGATCCCGGCCAACACCAGATCGAAGGCCATCGCGCCATAGCCGACATCGGCATCCCAGCGGCTCATCGCGCCATACCCGATCAACGCAAGCAACAACCCCACCAGGGACGGGAGCCGTTCGCCGCGTTTGCCGGCGATCCAGCCGCCGGGGATCGCCGCCGCCGCCATGGTCAATGTCAACGCCGAAAGCATCCAGCCGGCATCCCAGGCGGCGGTACGCAGAATATCGGGATCACTCGGGTTAAAGAGCGCCAGCCGCGTGTTGATGAACAATGGCACATTTGTGATCGCCAGGGCCAATGCGAAGCCAACCAGGAAATTGACCGCACATGCGGCTTTGGCCGCCGCCGGCGCAACCAGGCCCAGATCGAGCAGCGGATCGGGGGCGCGCCGCTCCCACCAGAGAAATGCGCCGAACAACGCTAATGCCAGCACCACCAGCGGCAACGCATACGGCGGCGGGCCGGGGCGCTCGCCGTAGAAATCCGTCGCGCCCAACTCGGCGCCGGCAGCCAGGCCGATGTTCAAGGCGATCAGACTGGCGCAGATCAAAAGTGTGCCGAGCCAATCAAAACGTCCGCCCGCCCGCGGTTGCGGCACATCGCGCAGGGCGTACCAGGTAAGCGCCAGCGCCACCAGGCCCAGCGGCACATTCACCCAGAACAGCAGACGCCAATCATCGAAGGCGCGCATCAGAATACCGCCGTACAGATGCCCGACCATCCAACCGGCTGTATCCACGGCGCCGATCACCCCCAGGGCCGCCGCGCGACTCACCTGCGGGAAAATATCACCCACCAGCGCCATACTCACCGGCACCATCGCACCTGCGCCCAGGGCCTGTACCACCCGGCCGAAGATCAGCAGATCGAGCGAAGGCGCGGCCGCCACCTGCACCGATCCGATCAGAAAAACGACCAGCGCAGCCATATATACCGCCCGCCGGCCCAGCAAATCCGACAACCGCCCCATAAACGTCATGCTGATCGTATACGCCAACAGGTAGCCGCTTACCGCCCAGGCGGCCCGATGAAGCTCGGTGTCGATCGAGACCTGCAGATCGAGCATGACCTTCGGCAGCACCGCGCTCACCACTGTCAGATCGACAGCACCGAGAAAGATCGCCGCACAGACAAGTGCCAGGGTCAGACGCGGATCAACCGATGGCCGGTGAGTCAGAGCAGATGAGGAAGTGTGCATAGTGAGTGATTTTTTGGGTCGGCCTGACAGTTTCGCCGTCAAGCCGACCCAAAAAGATTAACACGTTACCGGCTCGCGCACATCAATTGTTTTCCCGTAATCACTGAATGTAATCGTCCAGGTAGTCGGATTGGCCGGATCGCTGGACGTATCCAACAGTACCAGCCGCGTGGCGCGCATTGTCTCCATATCGGCCCAAAGTTCAGCCGTCACCGGGCCGGAGCCAAGCAGGCCCATACTGATCGCCTGCAACGGCTCGGCGGGCAATGTCCCGCGCAGATGATACTGCGAACGACCATCAATTGTGTCGCTTTCCAGGCGCTCAATATCGCTGAACTCATCTTGCAGCAGCGCCTCGACGCCGTTTTCCGGATCGAATAAGACGACCGGATCAAAGGCCATACCCGGCTCAAGACACTGCCACTGGCGGGTAATCGGATTGGTGATAAACTGCCGGCCCGCCAACGAAATCGTACGAATTTCGGCAACTGCGCCGCCAAGTGTCACATTCAAAATCGCCAGCACTGCATCGGGACGCCGCAGATCGCCTTCGACCGAATTCAACACCGTTAAGCCGCTCTGATCGGCGAACACCGGCGCACCACTCAGCGTAATCTCGAAATGAACACTTTCACTGGCCTGGGTCGCCTGACCGATCGCGGCAGCAATCTCGGCAGGCGTCGGGGTCGGCGTCGGGGTTGGACCGGCGGCCCGGCCGCCGCACGCACTGAGCACGAACGTGGCCAGCAACACCAGCACATAAACAGTACGAAGCACAGCTTCCTCACAGCAAAACGACTTCCGCAATCAGATAACTTCGCGGAGGATACCACGTACCGGCAACCGTGCGCAACTTTCCGGATTTGCAGGTGTCGCCGGGCATATGGTAGAGTTGAGCCGACGGCAGGGAATGGGAGGAGTAACGTGATGAACCCCAGCGAGGAGCAGAACCCGAACCGGGTAACACCGGCGATCGAAGATTACTTGAAAGCGATCTATACGCTTCAGCAGCAGGGTGGCGTCGTCACAACCTCGATGCTTGGTGAGCAACGTGGTTCCAAACCCGGCTCCGTCACGGGGATGATCAAGAAACTCGCCGAGATGCATCTCGTCGAACATACACCATACCAGGGCGTGATTCTCACCGCTGCCGGCGAACGAATCGCGCTTGAGGTGATCCGCCACCATCGCTTGATCGAACTATTTCTGGTCGAAGCGCTCGGCTATAGTTGGGATGAGGTGCATGACGAAGCCGAGCGGCTCGAACATGTGATCAGCGAGAAGTTGGAAGCCCGGATCGCCGCTCGTCTCGGCGACCCCAATGTCGATCCGCACGGCGACCCGATCCCGACGCTGGAAGGTGTGATCCCGATTGGTTCTGATTTACGCCTGGCCGATCTCGCGATCGCCGATCGGGCACGGGTACTGCGCGTGCGCGATCAAGGCGCCGACCGGCTGCGCTACCTGGCCGGGATCGGCCTGATCCCCGGCGCGGCCCTCGAAATCACCGACAGCGCCCCTTTCGACGGCCCGGTCTCGGTGCGTGTCGAGGGCAATTTGCACGCACTCGATCGACGCATGGCCCGCACCATCGAGGTTGAGCGTATCGACGGCTGATCAGCGGTTCACGGCGCATCATCGAACATGATCAGCGCCACTTCGGGCGCAATCTCGTGCAGTGGCGTAGTCTCCAGATTGCTCAACACAACCACACTTGCATCACGCGATGATACTACCGGGCGCAAGCCGCCCGGCGGCATTCAGTATGCTTTATGAATCCGGCTGCACAAGCGTGTAGCGCGCACGCTCGACCGCATGGTTCTCGCGCAGTTCAAAAAGCGCCAGTGACGTGATAGTGCCGCGTAAGGCGCTCCGCCCGCTATGTACTGCGGCAAATGCTTGCGCCAATTGTTCCGGGTTCAGATCGAAGCCAAGTGTACAATGAGGCACCCAGGTTCCCGGCACAAAATGCTCCCAGAGTTGGGCCTGGCGCTGCACCGCAAGGTTCAGCAGTTCTGTTTGAAGTTGCGCCAGCCCAAGCGTGACCGATGGGGCCAGGTAGAGCACGCCGGCAGCGAAGAATGCGGCCGGCGCCGCCAGCCTAACCGGGAACGCCGCCGTTTGCAACGCCAATTGGGCGACGGCCGCATCCCATTCTGCGTCAAGCGCATCACCACCAAGCAAGGTAATATGCGGCGGAATACTCAGTTCGGCCGCGTGACCGCTCACCGAGGCGACCAGTTGTTGCAGATCGCGCACCGCTCCCTCAAGCTCCGGATCGAAACGACACACCACGCCACCACGCATAAGTTTGCTCCTGGCGCACATGCAAAATCCGACATTTGTTCCAATGCAAACATTGCCACACCCCGCCCCATACCTTGCGCCCACCCCTTACGCCTTCTGATACGCCACTTTGCCGCCGACAACAGTTATGTCAACTTCAATCGCACGGATCGCGTCTTCGGGGCAGGTAAAATAATCGCGGTCGAGGACGGCGAGATCGGCCAGGAAGCCGGGTGCAAGCGGGCCTTTGAACTGCTCCTCGCGGGTGAGCCATGCGCCGGCGACGGTGTACGCATACAACGCCTCTTCCCGGCTGATCGCCTCGTGGGGAGCAATCAATGTTCCCTGCCAGGTTTTGCGCGTCACCAGGCTATACAGGCCCACGAACGGATTGTAGTGGGCAGTGCTGGGAATGTCACTCGTGGCGACAACCCGAATCCCGCGATCAAGATAGGTACGGGCCGGCTTATAGCGATGGGCCAGTTCCGACCCGACATCACGGAACAGGTCGTCGCCCTCGTAGTAGATGAAGGTCGGCTGGATCACCACGGCGAGATTGTGGCGCGCCATGTGCAGCAGGCTCGCTTCACTGGCGAAGTAACCATGGATCAGGTTGTGACGGTGATCGCGAGGCGGGGCGGAATCAAGCACATCGGCGAAAGCCAGGGCCGCCTCGTGATGTGCTCGATCGCCGATCGCATGGATGCCGATGTCCCAGCCCAGTTCGTGGCCGCGCGCAAAGAATTCGCGCAGATCTTCCGGATCGAGCCGGTTGAAATCGTGAACTTTGTCTTCGCCCAGAAACGGCTGGAACATCCAGGCCGTACGCGAGGTGGTGCCGCCGTCGATCGCCATCTTTAATGCGCCAAGGCGCAGCCATTCGTCACCCAGGCCACTGAATACGCCCAATTCGGCCGCTCGTGCGTCGAGTTGTTCGCGGGCCTCATCTTCGCGAAAACCATGCCACGAGGGCAGCAGATTCACCCTCACTCGCAGCATCCCCTGGTTGCGCGCCCGCAGATACGCCCGCATCTCACCGGGATACAGGCCGGGATCGAGGATGCTGGTGATGCCGACCGCCAGATAGGCTTTGCCGGCTGCGTCCAGGGCCGCGATCAACTCGGATTCGCTCGGCTCCGGCAACAGTTGCCGGCAGAAAAGTTTGGCGGCGGCGCGCAAAATGCCGTTCGGTTCGCCTGACTCATCGCGCTCGATCCGTCCGCCCTGCGGATCGGGCGTGTGGCGACCCACACCGGCCAACTCCAGCGCCTGCGAGTTCACCAGGTCCATATTGAAGAAGCGCTTCAGCAACACCGGATGTGCGCTGGTGGCCGCATCGAGATCCTGGCGGGTGGGCAGGCGGCCCTCGGCAAACAACGATTCATTCCAGCCCTCGCCGACGATCCAGGTGCCGGGCGGCGTCTGTGCGGCGGCTTCGCGCACCAGTGCAACCATCTCGGCGATCGAGCGGCAATTCTCAACCTGAAGTTTGCCCAGCTTCAAGCCCAACTCAAGCATGTGGTTGTGGGCGTCGTTCAGGCCGGGAATAACGGTTCGGCCGGCGAGATCGATCTGCTCGGTCTGTGATCCGGCCAGCACCCGCACCTGCGAGTCGTCGCCCAACGCGGTAATCCGGCCGTCTTTGCAGGCAATTGCCGAACAGCGCGGCAACTCCGGCCAGAGCGTGTGGATCGAGCCGTTGAACAGAATCAAGTCCGGGGCGGGATCGCGCGCGATCAATGTAGCCATACAAACCTCCAGCGAAAGCAGCATGCAGAAGGCAGAATACGGGCATATCTCAACCAGATAGGTATGTTTTGCCGCGCTGCCGTAGGTGAACTGCCGTTACAATAGGATACAGGAATACGGGTACAGGTAGATGTGGAGGAGCCGCACGGCAATGGTACGCATTATCTCGTGGAACGTCAACGGGATTCGCGCTGCGGCGCGCAAGGGGTTCGGCGACTGGCTGGCAAACTGCAACGCCGATATGGTCTGTGTCCAGGAGACAAAGGCCCGCCCCGAACAACTCAGCGCCGAACTCCTCACGCCGCCGGGCTACAGCAGCGCCTGGTGCAGTGCGGAGAAAGCCGGCTATAGCGGCGTGGCGACCTTCAGCCGGCGGGAGCCGAGCGTAATCCGGCGCGGCATCGGCGACCCACGTTTCGACAGCGAGGGCCGGGTGCTGATCAGTGAATATAGCGATTTTACGCTCTACAACGTCTACTTCCCGAGCGGCAATCGCGGCCCCGAACGCGTCGCCTATAAACTCGATTTTTACCAACAATTTCTGGCAACCGTCGCAAGCGAACTGGCTGCCGGGCGCAGTCTGGTCGTGGTCGGCGATGTGAACACCGCCTACGCAGCGATCGATCTGGCCCGCCCCCGCGAGAACGTCCGTACTTCCGGCTTTATGCCCGAAGAACGAGCGGCACTCGGACAGTTCTGGGCGGCCGGCCTGGTAGACACATTCCGCGACCGGCACCCGGAGCGGGTCGCGTATTCGTGGTGGAGCATGCGTACCGGCGGGCAAACCCGGATCGGTAACACCGGCTGGCGGCTGGATTATGTGCTGGTTTCCAGCGATCTCCGCAGCAAGATCCTCAGTGCCGAGATCCACCCCGAGGTACTGGGGTCGGACCACTGCCCGGTAAGCGTGACCCTGGATGTACTGTAAGGGCGAAGGCTTATGTGCAGCGCAATCCTCCGCCCGTACATACCCTTTACCGTATGGATCCCCGCCCGAATGTGCTATGATAAGCGAAAGCATCTGAATGCAGAGGAGCGCGCGATGAGCGATACACACAACCGTGCGCGACGCGGCGCAACAGCCCGATTGTCGGAGGACGAAGGTGGTCCGCGACAGGCAGTGCGTAAGCCGGAGCGCCTGGACGCCGATAGTGAAAATTGGAGCGACCAGCAAACCGTGAACCCCGGCTGGCGCAGTGATCGTAGCAGCACCAGGCCGATGCGGCGCTCGCGCTCGGGGTTGCCGTCTTCGCCACAAGAATTTCAGCTCTGGTTGCAGGCGGGCGGCTGGCGCTATATCGCCGGGATTGCATTATTGCTGGTGGTGCTGCTGATCGCCTTGCTTGCCTTCGGGCGCAATGATCAGCGCGATGTCGGGCTTGGCTTGAATCAGGATCCTGAACCGATTGCGACCACACTTCCCGAAAGCGGAGCCGGCGCTGACGTGGGCGCGCAGCCGATTCCTGCCCCCGAACCAACTGCTGTACCACAGGCGACCGTGCAGAATTTCATCGTCACCGGCACCGGCGATCTGGGGTTGTTCTTGCGCCCGGCACCAAACACCGACAACGAGCCGCTGGCAACCCTGGCGGACGGCACACAGGTAGAGCAAATCGGCCCCGATACGCCCGGCAGCAACTATGTTTGGCGCCAGATTCGTACTCCCGATGGGCTTGAGGGCTGGGTGGCGATCGAATTCCTGCAACCAGTGCCGTAGGGGCGCAGCATCGAACACCCGGCCTTCGAGTTGCGCCCTTACGGCGGCCGACGCCGCATCATTTCGCCTTGGTGATCACTTTCCTGGCATTGCGCCGCTCGGGGGCCGGTGGCTGCGGCGCAAGCACCTGTTCCTGCACCTGTTCGATCCGGTCGGCGAGAATAATCTGCAACCGGCCACGGATTTGGGCCGGAATTTCAACCAGATCGTGCCGGTTCTTCTCGGGCATGATCACGGTTTTGATCCCGGCGCGATAGGCGCCAAGCACTTTTTCCTTAATCCCGCCCACCGCCAGCAACCGCCCACGCAACGTCAACTCGCCGGTGATCGCAACATCACGCCGTGCCTCACGCCCGGTTAACGCCGAAATCAAGGCTATTGCCATCGCAACCCCACCCGAGGGACCATCTTTCGGCGTGGCGCCTTCCGGCACATGGACGTGAATGTCGAGTTTCTCGAAGCGCTTGGCATCGATCCCCAGGGTTGCCGCATTTGAACGCGCATAACTCAGGGCCGCCTGGGCCGACTCCTGCATCACCTCGCCGAGGTGGCCGGTGAGCGTAAGCCCGCCTTTGCCCTCCATCAGCGACACCTCGATCGGCATCACATCACCGCCGGCCCCGGTGTAGGCCAGGCCCGTCACCACACCAACCTGATCTTGCTCCTGAGTGCGCCCGATCTCGAAACGGGGCGGGCCAAGCATGCGCTCAACCAGGCGCGGCGTGATCCGGCGGTGGGTGGAACGGCCCTCGGCGATACGTCGCGCAGTTTTGCGGCAGATCGAACCGATCGCTCGTTCCAGACCTCGCACCCCCGACTCGTAGGTATAGCCGCGAACAATCGCCTGAAGGGCCGGCGTCGTAACAGTAAGTGTGGTTGGCGGCAAGCCATTGGCGGAAAACTGGCGCGGAATAAGGAAGCGCCGGGCGATTTGCAGCTTCTCTTCCTCGGTATAGCCCGAGATCTCGATCACCTCCATGCGATCGAGCAGCGCATCGGGGATATCGTCGGCGATATTGGCGGTGGTGATAAACATCACCTGGCTCAAATCATACCCAAGATCGAGATAATGATCGGAGAAGCTAAAATTTTGCTCGGGATCAAGCACCTCCAGCAAGGCAGCAGTCGGATCGCCGCGGAAATCCGCACCGATCTTATCGACCTCGTCGAGCATAAAGACCGGGTTGATCGTTCCGGCAGTCTTCATGCGCTGCAGAATCCGGCCGGGCATCGCACCGATATAAGTGCGCCGATGACCGCGGATCTCAGCCTCATCGTGGACACCGCCGAGCGACAGGCGCACGAACTTGCGGCCCAGGGCCTCGGCAATACTCTGGCCAAGGCTGGTTTTCCCGACGCCGGGCGGGCCGACAAAGCAGAGAATCGGTGCTTTCATATGTGCGCCGGCCAACTGGCGCACCGCAATAAATTCAAGAATCCGATCCTTGACTTTCCCCAGACCATAGTGATTCTGCTCAAGCACCTTGGCCGCCAGCCGCAGATCGGCATTATCGGCGCTGTTCTGCGTCCAGGGCAAAGCCACCAACCAATCCAGGTAGTTCCGCACCACTGCGTGTTCCGGCGTAAGCGGCGAGAGTTGTTCAAGCCGGCCGATCTCTTCATCGGCGCGGGCACGGGCGAGCGCCGGCAAACCGGCGGCTTCAAGCCGTTCCCGGATCAGCTTCAGCTCACGCTGGGCGGGATCATCCTGGCCGAGTTCGCGCTGGATCACCTTTAACTGTTCGCGCAGAAAAAACTCGCGCTGCGAGCGATCGACTTCACGCTGTACCTGACTCTGAATGCGCCCTTCCAATTCGAGCACATCGAGTTCCTGGGTCAACAACGCACTCACCCGATGCAAACGCTCCTCGGGATCGATCGTCTCAAGCACCTGTTGGCGGCTGGCGAGCGGAATCGGCAGTGTCGAAGCGATCAGATCGGCAAGGCCGCCCGGATCATCGACATTCATCGCCGTCACATACGCATCATCGGGCAAGGTACGCGAAAGCCGCACCACCCGCTCATACAGCGAAAGCACCGCCCGCATCATCGCCTCAACCGCGATCGTGCGTTCGCCATCGCTATACAGCGGCATCGCCTGCACGATCAGCGCCGGATGCGGACTGAGCAACTCCATCACCCGCATGCGCCGGCGGCCCTCAAGAACCACACTCAACGAGCCGTCCGGCAGCTTGCGCACCCGTTGCACTACCGCCTCGACTCCAACCGAATAAAGATCGGCGAACGGGCCTTCGCCGATCGCATCACGCTGCGCCACTGCCAGCACCAACCGGTCGGAGGCCGCCTCGATCGCCCTGATCGCCCGTTCCTCCGCCACATAGAGCGGCGCCAGCATGCGCGGAAACATGACATTATCAAGCAGCGGCAGTACCGGGAGCGTCCTGGCCACGGCGCGTTCCGTCGTGAGCGGGTCGTGCTCACCAGGAGCGGGAAAATTGAAGAGTACAGGCGTATCAGTCGGCACAACGAATCCTTAGAGGGCCGGCAAAGTGTAGGCTACCCAAGCCGGCAAGACAAGCGATCAAAACCGTAGCAGCATTATAGCACAGCGCAATCGGCACGATCAGAGCGTCGCTGCGCCTATGAATTCGTATCTAGGTAAGGCTTCTTAACGTGGCGTTGCCGGTCATTTTCGGCGTATAGCCCGTGCAGTTGATATGCTGTAACCAGTTTCACAACCGTCGCGCAATGGCGCGCCAGTAGAAAGGCAGCGCACAATAATGGCTCGACCTAAACGCCCGCCACATCCAATGCTCGAAGTTGCGCATCGCTATGTTTGCGAACACGCACCTGAGCTAGCGGATGCCAAAATTGTCCTGCACATGCTTGATGGCCCGGCCGAAGCGCCACGTTATGCCGTTTCGATCTATACCTGTCTCCGGACAGGGCCGTGTCCACACCACGTCTCCGTTGCCGATCAGGAGCGTTGCCCGGTGCTCGACTGCGTAGAACGTCAGGCGCTACGGCTTTTGCTCAGCCGCGAGGGAGAGGTGATCGAGGTGATCCGTGACTCCATCCGTTGGGATCAATAGCCTGATCGCAACTAATGGCGATCGGCAAGCACCGGATGTCGTAAGTGCATGGATGAGCGTCCCGGCAATCGTCGCCCCCGAGATTCTGCCCTTGCCGGTCGCTCGCAAATTACTCCACGAATATCGCATCAGGCGACTGCCGGTTGTCGATCAAAGCGGTGCATTAGTTGGGATTGTGACCGAGGGCGACATCAACCGAATCTCGTCGTCGCCGGGCAGTGATTATGACGCCTACAATCTGTACTATCGGGTTGCCGATCTGCCGCTCCGCGAGTTTATGAGCCGGCCGGTGATCACGGTCACACCGGATACGCCGCTTTTCGAGGCCGCCCACCTGATGTTGACATGGCGCATCCACGGCTTGCCGGTGGCGCAAGGCAACGAGGTTGTGGGAATGATCTCGGTCTCCGACATGCTGCGCCGCTTACTGGCGTCGGGCAACCCCGTAAGCCGCACGGTTTCGGAACGCAAATTGTCGGCCAGGCAGCGCTCCGATCGGGCCTAAAAGCGTAGTGTAGTTGAGTGCCGCACGTGTGTCATGCCCTTGCCGTTTGAGCGAAGTGCTTTCCTCCGGTAGTTACAATGGTGTTGCTGTAAGGAGGTTGATATGTACCGTCACATTCTTGTTCCCCTTGACGGATCGATGCTCGCCGAACAAGTTCTGCCCCATGTTCACGCCCTGGCTGCGAACGAGGGTACCACCAAGATTACCCTGTTGCGCGCCGTGCCCCCGATCTACACTACCAGTGTCGATTATAGCGGCATGCTTGCCACTACGGCATCCGACGCATTGGAAGCGCTGGAGAAAGAGGCCGAGGATTACCTGCACGGGATCGCGAATCAGTTTCGCGCCGAGGGCTACAGTGTCAACACCGAGGTGAGCGCACTTCCGGCCGCCGATGCCATCCTCGACTACGCCGAAAGCGAAAACGCCGATCTGATCGCGATTGCGACCCATGGCCGAAGCGGAATCAGCCGCTGGGTGTTCGGCAGCGTCACGCAGAAAGTCGTTCAGGCAGCACCGGTGCCGGTGCTGGTCATTCGCCCGCGCGAAACAGCGTAATCCTGATATGCGGCACACAAAAGGGGTGGTCGGCGTATTTTGCCGGCCACCCCTTCGCTGCAGTAGTTTCGCTGATGACACGATGTTGCCGGCAACTCGGCGGAAAGGCAGCAGCACTTCTGCGCTGCCGCAAACGCAAATCGCCTAGTACCGGTCGGCCTACGTCCGTCGCGGGTTTGTAACGGCCTTTAGGCCGTCACCGTGCGATGTGCGCCGTAGACGTACGTACGCTTGAGCGTACTAGCCACCCGGAGCGACTGCCGGAACAAAGCCGAGTGTCGCCGGCCCGATCGGCAATGATGGCCCGCAGTAGCGCAGCAAGCCGGCATCCCATTCAGCCAGGCCAACCTCGCACAGCCAGGCGGCAACCGTAGCGGCGCGCCGGAATGCGGTGCTGGAAGCCAGAGGGGCGAGTTGCTGGAGCACCTGGGCGACCCCGCGCCGATCCAGTCCGTCTTGCTCACGCACCGTCGCCACCACCGAGCGAGTCGGCTCATAACGCAATAACTGGCGCCGTAATGCCGTGCGCTGTTCGATCCGGTTGTAATAGGCGAACGCCCGCCCGAATTTCGTCAATGCCGCCGGTTCGCCGGCATCGCCGGGTTCCACCAATCCAATCACCCGCGCCGCCTGGGTGTAATAATGACCCTGTCGCTGACTTTTGGTGCCGAGGTATATGCCAATCGCATCAGGGCTGCTGTGCCCGCGCAGAATCGCCTCTGGAACACGAGCTACATCCCAGAGCACATCGGCCTGAGGGATTTCCGCTGTGGTGAGGTTCATTATGCACCTCCAGCCGGCTACACACGACGCCACTACCAGTAGCATAACATGCCCGCACACATGTGTCAATAACATGAATTACGTAGTCGCTCGTGCGCGCCGCCCGCGTAACGGGATGATCTGCCTCCGGCAGGGTGAAACTATCTGTTTTTGCAGTGTTTTGGTGGCATAACCGCTAAAACACCGCAAAAGGCAGGTTTTTCGCCGGTTAATAACAACCGATCAGGCCGGTTTCACCGCCTGGAACAGAACATGATCGTAGCCTGCAGCGTGGCTGATCTGGCTGAAGCCGACAGCCTGCAAAATGCCGGAGTAGGCGCTCTGCGGCTTGAAGTCGAGCACGGAGAAATCGGTTCCTACCGCACACAGATAATGCGAGAGGTAGTCGTAATTCGGATGTTGCGAGTCGTCGATGATCATGTCGCAGATCAGAATCCGACCACCCGGCTCCAGAGCGGCAAATGCCCGTTGGCAAAGCATGGTGCAGAGTTGGGCCGACATTGGGTACATGATCCGGCTGAAAAGCACGGCATCACATGCCGGGTACTCGTCGCGATATAGATCGATTACTACCGGTATGATCCGCTCGCTCAAGCCCTGGGCGGCAACATTTTCGCGCACCAGATCCACCGCGCTCGGCAGGTTAATCAAACTTACATGCAGGTCGGGAAACTGTTTGCAAAGCGCCGCAGCTACATCGCCGATGCCGCCGCCGGCATCCACCAGGTGTTTTACCCCTTCCAGGTGCGCATGTTTGCGCATCAACTTGATCGGGAAATACACATTGCTGCGATGGATTGTCTCGTAAAACAGGCTATCTGCGCGGCTGCGCGGCGGATACGGCACAACGCCGGTAAAATCGAGGTTTCCACGTACCACATCGGCCAGCCGCAGATAGTAACTCTCCAATTGATCGACCATATAATCGGCAAACGGCGCCATCGTCAGGCTCGGATCATTCGCCGGCACCACGAAAAAGTGGCGGGCCAGTTCCGTCAAGGCCCAACCCTGCTCCGTCCGCAGCACCAGGCCGATCTGCCCTAGCGATACCAGTAAGCGCTCGAGCCGTAGCGGCACCCCTTCGACCCGGGTTGCCAAAACATCAAGCGGTAGCGGCCCGGCGGCAAGCAAGCCGAAAAGATTAAGATCGCGTGCCGCTTTTAAGCAAGCGGTTTCGACCATACTCTTAAACACAAGATCATAAGCGCGACGTGATGCTGCAAGTAGTTCCTGCTCGGCGATAGCCATGATAGCACTCCTTATCGATCTCCAGTCAAAGGGGCTGCTGCCCGTTGCCGCAAACGCATCGCTTCAACGCCGACTTCAAGCTCCCTTTTTGAACACAACGAATCACAAGCGATCACTATAATACGACAAAAATTGTGTTCCTTATACTACTACCATGCCATGACAAGTGCAAGATCGTTAACATTTGTGCCGCTCGATCCGGAGCGCAGCAGATCGCCGAGTTGATCGAAGAAGGAATACGCATCATTCCGCGCCAGATAGTTGGCCGGATCAAGGCCGAGAGCGGCGGCCCGTTGCGCACTGGTTCCGGTTACCACAGCCCCGGCCGCGTCGGTCGGCCCATCATCGCCATCGGTGGCCAGGGTAACGAGCAGCACACGTTCAAGGCCGGCCAGATCGGGAACGGCACCCAGGGCCAGTTCCTGATTACGCCCGCCGCGTCCGTCACCACGCAGCGTCACGGTTGTCTCACCACCGATGACAATGCAGGCCGGACGAGCCACCGGGCCGGAGCCATATGCCAATTCACGCCCGATCGCCGCCAGCATGCGCCCGATCTCACGGGCCTCACCCTGGACGAAACTGCTTAACAAGAGCGGGTTCATGCCAAGGCGGGCGGCGGCGGCACATGCAGCCTCAGCCGCAATCCGGTTATCGCCGATCACGATACTGGTTGTCCTGCGAAAACAGGGGTCATCGGGTTCGGGCGGCAACGGCACGGCGCCGGCAATCCCTTGCTGCAGATAAGCGACGATTGCCGGCGGCGCCATATCGATCAGGTTGTAGCGCTTCAGAACTGCCCAGGCTTGCGCAAAATCGCCGGTATCGGGCACGGTCGGGCCGGAAGCGATCGTCGCCGGCGAACTTCCGACAACATCGGAGAGCAAAAGGGCCAGCACTGTGGCCGGGTAGGCAACCTGAGCGAAGCCGCCGCCCTTCAGCAGGTCGAGCCGCCGGCGCAGCAGGTTGATCTCATCGATGCGTGCGCCGCAGGCCAGCAATTGATTGGTCAGGGCGCGCATATCAGCCAGGCTAATCTGCTCAGGCAAACATGTGAGCAGCGCCGAGCCACCGCCGGAGATCGGCGCAATCACCAGATCCTCACTGCTAAGTTCGGCCAATTGCGCTGCGATCTGCACTCCGGCGGCCACCCCGCGCTCGTCGGGGATGGGATGCTCGGCCGGTACGAGGCGATAGGCGGCCCCGGCAGGCGCCTGCACTTGCGCGCCGGGCGTATCCTTCACCACCACCAGGCCGCCGCTAAGCCGATCTCCGATCACCTCGGCGATCGCCTCAGCCATAGCGGCGCCGGCTTCCCCGCACCCAACAACCAGATCCGGCGATAATCGTTCAGATGATAGGTATGTTCCCCAACAAGCAGTTGATGGCCCTCACGGCGCAACGCCCGGCGTACGGCGGCGCCAGGATCAACTGCGTTCAGCGCGGCGGCCAGAATCGCGGGGACAACCGCATACTCGGGCGCTTCGCCTAGCGCCTGAGTGGAAAAGCGATCTGCATGCACAGTGAACACCTTCTTGCTTATCCCGCCGGCGATCAACCAACCGGCGCCTGATACCCCAACTCGGCGCTACAGCGGTCGGCGGCGGCACGCACATGTGGGCCCAGGTCGGCGGCCCGTTCGGGGGTGAAACGTGAGATTGGGCCGGAAATACTAAGCGCAGCAACACAACGACCATGCCGATCAAAGATCGGCGCGGCCACACAGTACACGCCAAGTTCGCGTTCCTCATCGTCGCGGGCAAACCCGAGCGCGCGCGCTTTGGCGATCTCGCTCTGCAAGGCTTCCGGATCGGTGAGTGTTTTGGGTGTAAACGCATACAGCGCTGTACTACGGAGGTAGGCTTGCAGTTGCTCGGCAAGCATTCCCGACAGGATGGCCTTCCCGCCTCCGGTGCAGTACAACGGCACGCGCTGACCAACCTCGGTGAACATACGCACGAGTCGTGGGCTGGTAACCTGCTCGCTATACACTCCCTCATCACCCTGTAATACCAGCAAATTACTTGTCTCGCCAGTGATGGCGGTAAGCTGCTGGAGTTCCTGTTGAGCGATGCGATTGATTTGGAAGCGCCGATTACGGGCGGCACGGGTTGCAACTGCCAGCAAGCGCGGGCCGGGGCCATACAAACGCGTATCCGGTTCCTGCGCCGCATACCCGCGCGCCGCCAGGCTACTCAGCAGGCGATGCACCGTTCCAAGGGGCAGATCGAGTTGCGCAGTCAACTGCGATAAACTGATCCCGGCCTCGGCCTCAGCCAGCGCCTCAAGGACATCGAGGGCTCGATCGAGCGATTGCACCATCGTGTTTCCACATTACGAAGCATAATTCCACGAATGGATGCACTATAGCCCGCCCCTCAGCGACTGTCAACTTCGTGCTGTAACCTGGCAAGGACTGGGCAATGTCGGCGCGAGCTGGTCATTCCGAAGACGGCACGGTGAGGAAGCCTTTGCAGGCATCCCAATCAGCGGCCCATTCCGTGCTCATTCGCCCCGGTTGAAGCAACGTGAGCCACGCAAATAAGACGTTGCCATAGCCTTAAACCGCGTGTGCAGCCACTTGCATTCCGGCCATGACATGGTATAATATCCGAGTTAGCCAACATCATCTGCTGTGAGATCATCAGTTTCCCTAATTCCTGGTCCCACGGTCACACTTCGTCGCTCGAAGCATGTTGTTGTTGTCGCCGGAGCGAGCGTGCCAGGGTATATCTGGCCACCGGCAGTAGGAATTTCGACGGGTGTCCCGTGGATGGCGCTCTGTTGCCCATCCCTCAATTTTGTGTAAGAACGCTATAGGAGTGCAGGAATGCAGGTCAAGTTGTTTGTTGGGAATTTGCCGTGGAGTGTTGGTGATGCTGAGTTGGGCGACATTTTCGCGCCCCACGGCGAGGTTCAGAGCGCCCGTGTGATTAACGATCGGGATACCGGTCGCTCACGTGGGTTTGGCTTCGTCGAGATCGAGACCGACGATGTCAGCGCGGTGATTCGCGCCACTGACGGCCAGGAAATTGCCGGCCGCAATCTGCGCGTCAACGAGGCCGAAGACAAGCCGGCCGGCGGCGGTCGTGGCGGTTTCGGCGGCGGACGCGGTGGTTTCGGTGGCGGTGGTGGTCGGCGCGATCGTTACTGATCCCCAACTAACGCAATAAACCGATCAGGAGGCGAGGAACTATTCCTCGCCTCCTTTTCTTTCCCGTGTAAAGGTTGTTACTTCGGCAAGATATAAAGCGTCCAGGAATGAGAGGCGAAGCTTTCGGCATTGGCTTCAAGAAAACGGCGCACCTCAGGCGCAGCACTCGCGGGATCATTATCGGGCAAGAG
Source organism: Oscillochloris sp. (assembly GCA_012032775.1). GTDB lineage: Bacteria > Chloroflexota > Chloroflexia > Chloroflexales > Chloroflexaceae > JAAUQO01. The sequence continues at coordinate 17,676 of JAAUQO010000035.1, forward strand.
CACATAGCGAATCGGGTAGGTCTCGATATAGTGCGTGAAATTCGCAATGTCGCCCATGATATTCGCCTGGAACGTCGGATCAGACTCGAACCAGGTGGCCGGCTGGCGCGTGTTAAGAATGGTCTCCCAGTAGAGCGGCGTGAGCACAAAGCCCGGTTCGCGCTCACGCAATTCAGCGAAGGCGGGTTGCACATTGCGGACCGGCTGGCCGTACACGTACCAATTATAGCCGATCACCGCCAGATTAACGGTGACAAACAATGCGATCAAGTAGGCACCGAGGCGGCGGCGCCAATAAACTGCCAGTTGCGGCCAACCTGCGCCAAAGAGTATCGCCAGTGCCGGAAGCGCCGGAATAATAATCCGCGGATTATTGCCGGCTCCCGGTGTTGCACAATAGAGTAGCGTTACAAACAACCCCAGACCAAACCAACTGATCAGCGCAATCGTTGGGAGCGGCGGAAGCGTACGGTGACGCAACCCCATCGCAACCACAAGCCCAATCGCACTAAAGGTCAGCAGCGAAATAAACCAGGGCGCATAGAAGGTAAGTTCGATCATCATTGGAAAGATGATCAGAAACAGGCCCGCCGAGAATGGCTCGGTCGGACTTGAAGACCCGGCGTGAAGGTAATGAAACCAGATCCAGGGACTCGCCAGCAGCAGTGGCCCACATAAAGCGACCAGATGATGCACGAGCGGCAAGTAGCGCTCACGCCTGATACGATCGGCCAGCATACAGATGCCGACAACACCGCAGTACAGGAAGATCAAATCCATTTTACTCAGGGCGGCAACTGTGCCCAGAGCCAGGGTAAGAACCGTGCGGCCACGAAGATACGTATATAGGGCGGCCGTCAGCACCAGCGCCGAGAACGACTCGCTATACGCGACACTGGAATACTCGCGGAAGAGTGGATAACATGCCAGGAACGCCGCCGCAATCAGGGCTGCACGTTGATTGGTGTATCTCAACGTAAACCGGTAGGTAAGCAAGACAACTCCGGCGGCGACCAGCGGAATCACCAGTTGCAGCGCCATTTGCGAGCGGCTGATCGCCCAGACTGCGGCGAACAGCAAGGGGAGGGCCGGACCCCACCACCTGTGAAGCCCGGCATATTCGTTATTCCACTCGCCACGGGGGCCGAGCGAAGCCGGATCGGGCGGGAAGCCTTTGATCCGCTCGTATGTATCGAGTCCATCCAGCAAGAAATTCGGTTGCTCGAATGTCAGGATACCCCAGTGCATGTTGCGGGGCGCATCGCCAAATTGTGCCCCCATAAGGATCTGAACAATACTAAATTGCCCTGCCAAAACCATGACCAGGATGATTGGGCGGGATACCAGGGCGAGCCGGAACTCGGCAAAGTTCCGTGGGAAGAAAGAGCGGGCTTCTTGTGGCTGCATGATGAACTCCATCTACCGCTGCACCAATCAGCGAACTGATACCGGAGTTCATTGTAGCAATCATGTATTACATGCTACCCTTCGGCCGGGGTCAAAATCAAGATGTCGTCGCCGACCGTCGCTTCAAACCGCTGCAGGAGCGAGGCAACGCCGGAGTGCCGCGTAACGGCGTACACTTCCCGGCCCCTGGCGACCGCCCGTTCCGCCATTGCCAATGCCCAATGCTCGTCGGCACTAAGTGCTGCGATGATCGCCGCAGCACATTCGTCGGAGCGGGGCGCACGGACAAGCGGGAATGCTTGCGGCGCCGCGCCCGGACGCCCGAACTGTGTGATCCGCCGCACTCCTGTCACAACAGGGCTGAAATTTCCTTCAGCCAACCGCCGTTCCCAACGGGCCCGCAGCCGACGGGCATCATTGCGCCCGTAACTTGTACTTGGTATCACGCCGTCCCTCCGGTCGATGGTTCCCTGTCGGAAACCACTTTTTCGCACACACGTTCGATTAAGCGTAGTTTAGCGCACAGGTGTGTCATCTACGGTCACAATTCCCGGTTACGCGGCAAAGCCTTCCAGCAACAATGCGTTTTGACAATCGCAATGAAATGCGCAAGACGGAACCCTATGCTAGAATAGCCACAATTCCGCACTCCGTGCTTGCGACACATGGCGAACAGCAACGCTGTTCTGCACCTGAAAGCGATGATGATGGAACTCGCCCTCGATCGCCCGCTCGATATGCACCTGCATCTGCGTGAGGGCGCGATGCTGGAACTGGTTGCACCACTGAGCGCGGCCCAACTGGCCGGCGCCGTGATTATGCCCAACCTGGTGCCGCCGATCGATACACCTGCCCGTCTGGCCCAGTATCGGGCCGCCGTCGCCGCCGCCGCGGCGCCGTACGCATTTACGCCCTATCACACCCTGTTTTTTCGTGCCTACGATGAAGCGACGCTGAACGCAGTACGCGATCAGATCATCGGGATCAAGTTGTACCCTGAGGGCGTCACAACCAACAGTGCCGGCGGGGTGCGCAACCTCGACGAAGCCGAGCAGACGTTGGCCCTGATGGAGCAGCTTGGCATTCCGCTGCTGGTTCACGGCGAGAGCCATGGGTTTGTCCTTGATCGGGAGGCGGAGTTCTTGCCGGTGTATCGTCGCCTGGCAACGCGCTTTCCGGGCCTGACGATTGTGATGGAGCATATTACCACGGCCGCCGCCGTCGCATTGCTCGATGAGTTGCCGAATCTCTTCGCCACTGTTACGCTGCATCACCTGCTGATCACGCTCGACGATCTGGCCGGGGGGTTGTTGCAACCGCATCTGTTCTGCAAGCCGATCGCCAAGCGACCCGGCGATCGGCAGGCTCTGCTTGGCGCAGCGCTGCGCCCGCATCCCAAGCTGATGCTCGGCAGCGACTCGGCGCCGCACCCGATCGACGCCAAAGAGGCCGCCGGCTGCGCTGCCGGGGTCTTCTCGGCGCCGGTGTTGTTGCCGATGCTGGCCGAATTGTTCGAGCGCCACGATGCCCTCGATCGGTTACAAGCCTTTGTATCCGACCATGCCCGTCGGATCTATGCGATCGACCCGCCGCCCCGCCGGGTTATGCTGATCCGCGAAGCATGGCGGGTGCCGGATCGCTATGGTGATGTGGTGCCGTTGGCCGCCGGCCAGCAGCTTATGTGGTCGTTGGCTCCGTTTGTCTAAGGAACTGTTATGTCGTTGATGCGCCCTGAGTTCACGCCGGCCGATGATCGGATTCGCACCGCCGGAGTGGTGCTGGTAATGGCCCATGCCTCACCGGACGGCGATTGCATCGGTTGTGCCCTTGCCATGCGCCATGTGCTGCGATCACTCGGCAAACAGGCGTATGCCTACTGCGCCGATCGCCCGCGTCCGGAATTGGCGTTCTTGCCCGGCGTCGATGATCTGCTCGATAATCATCAACTCGCCCATCTGCTTGATAGCCACCATCGCCTCGATCTGGTGATCGTCGTGGATACCGGCGATCTACGCTTGCTGGGCGATTTTTATGCCCAACACAGTGATCGCTTTGACGATATTCCGTTGCTCAGCTTCGATCATCATAAATCGAATACTCGCTTCGGCGATCATAATGTGATTATCGACACATACGGCTCATGCGCCGAGGTGTTGATCGATTTCTTTCAAGCTTGCAATTATCCGCTCGAACCCGACAGCGCAACCTGTTTGCTAACCGGGCTGATCACCGATACCAACCATTTCCGGATCCCCGACACAACCGCGCATTCATTTCTGAGCGCCGCTGCGCTGGTTGATCATGGCGCCCGCCTGAGCGAGATTAACGAGAACTTGATGGTGCTCGATGAGGTGCCGGTGGCGCGGCTGAAGGCTCGGGTGTTGAGCGGCATGCGCACCGATTTCGCCGATCAACTGGCATGGCTGGCGATCGAGGATGATGAGTTGGGCCACGCCGTTCGCAGCGAAGATAAACTTACGTCGGGCCTGGCCGGCTATCTACGCTCTTTGCACGGCGTGCAGATCGGGGTGGTGATGCTCGCCCAGCATGATCGCTCGGTGAAGATCAGTTTTCGCGGCCGGGCCGGCACAAATGTTGTGGCGGTGGCCAATGAGTTGGGCGGCGGTGGCCATGTGACGGCCGCAGGCGCCCGCGTCGAAGGGATGACGCTGGAAGCAACCGTGCGCTATGTGGTGACCCGGCTGGGTGAAGTGAACGCCGAGTTGTTTGCGAAGGCGAGGCCGTAAGTGTCAGATATTCCTACCGCAACAATCCTGGGCTGGATGGATGAAGCCACGGCCCTGGCCCGCAGCTACTTTAAAGAAGTGGTCGGCCAACGCAAGCAGGATCGCAGTTGGGTGAGCGCCGCCGATCTGGAGATCGAGCAATTGCTGATCGCCAGGGTGAAGGCGCAATTCCCCGAACACGGCATTCTCGGCGAGGAATCCGGCGCACAACACGGCTCCGGCGCGGATATCTGGGCGATCGATCCGATCGACGGCACCCAGTCGTTTCTCCAGGGGCTGCCCGGATGGAGTATTTCACTCGGTTTGATCCGCAACGGCCGGCCGCTCTACGGCTTTGTAAGTATTCCCAGCACCGATGATCACTACTGGTGTGACGATCAGGGCGCCTATTGCAACGGCAAAGCGATCCATGTCCGTGAGACGGCAACGATCGGCAAAGGCGATTGGATCGCACTTACGTCGCGTTCGCACCAGAGTTTCCGCCTTGGCTTTCCGGGCAAAGTGCGCGGCTTCGGCAGTATTGCCTCGCATTTGTGTTATGTCGCCCGTGATGCGGCAGTGGCGGCGTTACTCGGCGGCGAAGGCCGGGGGGCCTGTGGGATATTGCCGCTGGGATGGCGATTCTGCGCGCGGCCGGCGGTGATGTCTTCACCTTCGACGGGCAGGCGCTTGCCGCCGACGCCCTGCATGGCGGGATGATCGAGCCGCATCTGATCGCAGCTTCACCAACTGTGCTGCCGGAGTTGCTGCGCACGATCCAGGCGGGGGATGCCGGAGAGCGCTGATGCGCCTGGGCACCGGGTGTGACAGGACGGGCGGCGTGCGGCTATTTCAATGTCGCGGCCGGCGCATTGGAACCGGCTTACGCCCGCTGCTTCTCCACCGGCAACCAGATCTGAAAGCGAGTACCTTTGCCGAACACACTGGCAACAAAGAGCGCGCCGTCGTGGCTACGGACAATCCCCTGCACGGCGGCAAGGCCCATGCCGCGCCCCACAAACTTAGTGCTGAAAAACGGCTCAAAGATCCGTTCCTGAACCTCCGGAGGTATACCGGCGCCTTCGTCGTACACCTCAAAGCCAACATAGCTTCCGGGCGATAGATCGTTACCGAATAAGAGTTGTTCCAGTCCGGCTCGATCCAGGTGGTCCATCCAGATCCGCACCCGCACCAGACCACCTTCGTCAACCGCATCGGCGCTATTCATCAACAAATTCAAGATCACCTGGCGCAACTGCGATGGATCGCCGGCGACAAGCGGCACATCGGGCGCAATATCGAACTCCAGCCGACAATGCCGGAGTGCCGCAGCCGCCAACAATGTCGCCACTTCACGGACAAGCCGGCCAAGATTGATGGATGAGATCAGCACCCGCCCTTTGCCGGTATACGCCAGAATCTGCCGGGTGAGATCGGCCGCCCGGTGCGAATGTTCGATCACTTCTTGCAAGCTCTGTTGAACTTCCGGCGAGATCGGGGTCGAATACATCGCCAATTCGGCATGGCCGACGATCGCTGCCAGGATATTGTTAAAGTCATGGGCGATTCCGCCGGCAAGCACGCCCAGGCTCTCCAGCTTTTGCGCTTCGAGCATCTTACGCTCCAGGGCCAACTGATTGGCCGCCGCCCGTTTCTGCTCACTCAAATCATAGGCGATCGTGGCCAGGCGCGTCACCCGCTGCTCGCCATCGCGCAGGGCAATCATGGTTTGCCAGTACGGCAATGCATCGCCTTTCGCATTCAGGAAGGCGGTCTCGCCATGCCAGATCCCGTCGCGCAGGGTGATTGGGATCGCCTGTGTTCGCAACAGATGCAACACCCAGTCGGGCTGAAAGCGGTTCGCGCTCAGCCGTTCCGGGGCAACATCGAACGGTACGCCGTGCAAAAGACGTGCGGTACGATTGAGATAGCGCAGACGGCCTTCCAGATCGACAATACTCACCAGGGCCGGGCTGGCCTCAAGGATCGCAACCAGCCAGTCACGCACTTCTTCGGCATGCCGGCGCGCGGTAATATCACGACCGACCGACTGGATCTCGATCGGCGTAGCGGGATCGCGACTGATCACCTGGCTTGTCCACTCGCACCAGGCAATCGTGCCGTCGCTGCGCACCACCCGATTGATCCCGACACGGATATGGCCGGACGGCAACTCGGTTGCGATACCGACCTGAAGCTGCTCAAGATCGGCGGGATGCACCACATCGTAGATCGGTTTGCCGAGCAGATCCTCACGTGAGCGCTGGAAGAAGCGGCAATAGGCATCGTTGACAAATGTGCGCCGGCCATCGCCGAAGGTCCAACAAAGCACCAGTTCGGTCTGTTGTTCGATCAACATCCGATAGCGCGACTCGCTGTCGCGTAATGCCGCTTCAGTCTGCCGCCGTGCGGTCAGATCCTCCACCAATACCAGGCCCAGCAACGTATTTCCATCGCTCACAGGAACCGCCGTGCCGGTTAAGCGCACCGGCACAAGATGGCCATCTTTATGGTAATAATGCTTTTCGATCTCATAATATTGGCTGCTCCCATCAAGCAAGCCCTGGGCCAATTCCGCCTCGCGCACTATGTCTTCCGGCGGCGACAACTCGTTGACCGAGATCTGCCGCAATTCCGCCTCGCTGTAACCAATGAGATCTTGAAAGGATTGATTGGCGGCAACGATCGACCAACCGCCGCCGAAGGCGATTCCAATCCCGGTATGGCGGTAGATCCGCTCAAATGCAACCCGATAATCGACAAGCTCTGGGATCGGCGGAGCATGGATTTTGGCAGGCGCAACAATCGCCTGATGCACAAGACTGAAGGCCAACAGGTCAGCCAGTAGGGTGATAAAGTCCATTGTCAGAACGGCATGGGGCAGCAGGCGCAAACTGCCCAACACCCGACCCTGAGCTACAAGCGGCGCCTGAAGCACCGACGGCCCAGCCTGCAGCAGTTGTTCCAGGGCATCAGGTTGATCAGGGTCGCCGACAAAGGCCAGAATCCGGAACGGATGCTCGCTTGCAACAACGGCGGCGGCATGTGCAACCAGCGGAACCAGCGCATGCACACAGAGTTCAGCCGGATCGGCGTCGGGTTGTGCGGCGAGGGAATGAATGATCTGGGCAAGAATCTTCCAATCGGAGCCGACAAAGGAGGCACGCGGCGGATCACAACCTGCAGGCGGGAGAGATGGCTGCGCCATATGCGACCATTCCTTCAAGGGAAGTACTGGAAGCCGGCGGCACTCCCCCGAGCACCGCAACTGCCGCAGCACGACAGAGCTGCATGACCGACATTCCAGAGGTTTGGACGTCTGCGGGTACTATAGCACAGGTTCACTGCCGGGTTAGCGCAGCTGCGAGTCGGTGCGGCGCAGCACCACTCCAGCGTAGGCCGGCAGCGCAACCGAAGACGCGCCGGTAGCGGCATCATCGCTGGCCAGTTCTACAATCCAGTCGCCGGGCGGCAACATGATGCGCCCACTGGCCGGGCTGCGATTGAGCGCCACAAGCCGTTGTTCGGGGCCAAGGCCACAGCGGCACAGGTAATGCGACCGCACATCGTCGATAAAGAGGGTTTCCCGTGCACCGGCCCAGGCCGCAGCCGCGTTGCGCCGTAATGCGCCCAAACGGCAATAGAAATCGTATAAACTCTGGTTTTGCGCTTCGCCCCAGAGCATCGGCAGGCGGGATTCCTCGGGGTGGCCGCTCCCGTCGCGATGGCGTACATCGCGCTGCTGACTAAGACCAACCTCGGTGCCGTAGTAGACAATCGGTGTGTGCGGCAGGGTATATTGGCAGAGGGCGGCTAAGCGCAAACGCCGGATATCACCGCGCACCACCCAGAGAAAGCGGTTCATATCGTGATTATCGAGGAACGAGGGCATTGCGAATTCGGGTGGGAAGGCAGCAAAATGCCGGCGCAGGAAGCTGTCGAAACCACTGACCGACAACTCATCGAAGGCGAAAAAACGCCGGAATGCCTGCAACAACAAAAAATCAAGACATCCATCCATGCGCCCGACATATGAGTGCAGCATTTCGGCCGTATCAACCGCCTCACCGAGTAAGGCGCAATCGGGGCGAACCGCACGGGCTGCGGCGCGAAACTCTGTCCAGAAAGCGTGGGATGGGCCGATCGTATAATCAAGCCGAAAGCCATCGACACCCCGTTCCAGCCAGCGCAACGCCGAGTCGATCACAAAGCCCCGCGCTTCAGGATGATCGCAGTTTAACTGCGGCATCGTCCGCACGCCGAAAAATGAGACATAGGTATCGGGATAACTGGTAAAGGTGAACCAATCGCGGTAAGGGCTGGCGGGATTCGTGAGTGCATCCTGAAAATAGGGATGCTCGTCGGAGATATGATTGGCGACAAAATCGAAGATCAGGCGCATGCCGCAGGCATGGGTTGCATCGATCAAGGCTTGCAGATCGTCCACCGTACCTAAGCGCGGCTCGACCCGAGCGAGATCGGTCGCATCATAGCCGTGGTGGGAGGGCGAAGGGAAAAGCGGCGAAAGCCAGATCGCGGCTGCGCCGAGTGCGCTGATATGATCGAGTTGTTCAAGCACGCCCCTGATACTGCCGCCATAAAACCCCATCGGCGTCTCAGGATCGGCGAATGCACGACCGTCGCCGGGGCAAAAGCGATCCAGAAAGACGTGATAAATTGGCCCGTCGGCCAACCAGGTTGCCCGCTGGAGTTGGTCGATGGCGAAGGCGAAGGTGCGCGCCCGGCGCACAAAGGTCAGGTTAAATTCGGACCCGATCGCGCGCAAGTATGGATCGCCGGGACTGCGATCACCGATCACACTGCCGTCGCCGGCAGTACTGCCGATAATCTCACTGGCCCAGATGCTTTCAGCGCTATGATCCGACCAGGCCTCGATCCGATAGCGCACGATCGTACCGGCGGGTTGGGGCGGAACATGCAGCAGCCACTCTTCGCAATAGCCCCACAGAAACGTATCCCAGCGACTGGCATACCGTTCGCCGTGCGCGACAAAGCTCGTGGCGGCGGGAATAGCGCGCGATCCGGCCGGTTCACTGCCATCGGTGGTGAAATAACAGGCAACCTGCTGGCCGCGATATCGGGGCCGAGGCTCACCCAGAGTTGCACCGGCTGATCGGGCTGCGGGTCGGCGGGAATGACACGGTGACGATGCGAAAGCCCGGCATGCTCGGCCTTCAGATAGCCAAGCCGCCGGGCATCGGTTGCGAGCGTCCCGAAGATGAAATCGGAAGAAACAGTATCCATAGGGCAAATCTGGAAACACCTGTTTGTTGGGTGGTGCTGGCAGCGAAGCCGCAACACCACCCACCGAACATACTAGCCTTTCACACCACCCAATGTCAGACCGCCGACAATATAGCGTTGCAGCGCCAGGTAGACGATCGCCACCGGCAGCGAGACCAGGATCGACATCGCGGCGAAGCGCGACCAGGGCACCGAGCCGGCGTACTGGCCGGTCATATTCCAGAGCGCCATCGCCAGGGTAAAATCCTCGGGCTGAGTCAGGAACTGCCAACTCAGGAAGAACTCCGTCCAGCCACCCATAAAGCCGAGGAAACCGGTGACGGCGATCGCCGGCACCGTCAGGGGCAATATAACCTGGAAGAAGATCTGGTTGGCGCTGGCGCCATCGATAATCGCCGCTTCTTCAAGCTCCTTGGGAATCGTATCCAGGTAGCCCTTCAAATTCCAGATTGCGAAGGGCAACGCACCCGAGATCATCGCAATCCCGACGCCGAGCAGCGAGTCGCGCAGATTGAAAGGCCGGCCTTCATCGATGGTGAAGCCCTGCGAGATGATATAGCCGCCGAAAAGCACCCCGACCGCCACCAGCACCAGTATGGTCAGACTATAGGTTCGATCGCGGATATTGGGCCAGGCGATCAGGCCCGAGATGATCAGCATAAAGCTGCCGAAAGCGATAAAGATGATATTGATCAGCGTGGTACTGACGCGCACCCCGTTGAGCATCGCGAAAAGCGGCGCAATTGTGGCGACGGCCGGGATCACCGTGATCGCCAGCACACTGATCATCAACATCTGGCGGCCGCGGAACTTAAAGCGCGAGAAGGCGTACGCGGCGCTGATACCGATCAACACCGCCAGCAGCGAGACCCCACCGGCGAGCTTGAAGCTGTTCAAAGCCAATTGGGCAAACGTCACCGGATTAGCGGTCGGCTTATCCATCACCGCCAGGTAGGCCTCGAACGACGCACCGGGCGGAAAAAGATTCAACTCGGTGGGGCGAGCGATATTGCGCGGGTCGATCGACATACTCACGATCCAGAGGATCGGGAAAAGCACCGAGAAAGCGATCAGCAGGCAGAAGGCTTGCAACAACAGATGCTGCAAGATCGGAAGCCGGCGACCGGCCGTAGCGCTACCCTTCCGCTGAGTAGGCCGCGAAGTTGCAACACTAGACATCGTAGCTCTCCGTAGCGCGTGAAATGCGGTTCGTAATCAGGAAGATCGGGGCCAGAATCAGGGCGATCATCACACTGAACGCCGCCGCCATACCATACAACTGGAAGGAGTTGATCAGCTTATAGGCCTGCGTAACCAGGATCTCGGTTCGACCGAGCGGACCGCCGCCGCTCATAAAGAAGACGACATGGAAAAGATTAAAGGTCGTCACCATACCGACCATTGCCGCAGGCACCATGGCCGGGCGCAGCAGCGGCAGGGTGATTTTCCAAAACTGGTCGAGGCCGGTAGCGCCATCGATCGAAGCCGCCTCGTACATATCCTTGGGGATACTCTGGAGCGCGCCGGTGGCGACGATCGTCATAAACGGCCAGCCAAGCCAGATATTCGCGATCAACATCGCATAATACGAAAGAGGCAGCGGAATACCCGGAATGGGATCCTGAATCTGATTAAACCAGCGGATATTAAAGGTTCCATCGGGCAAACCGAAGGGCGCGAAGATCATCGCGAGGCCCTGATTGATCGCACCGTACTGGTCGTCGAACATATTACGCCAGACGGTTGCGATCACAATATTGGGCAAGACCATTGGTAAGATATAAATCGCCCGATAGATTTTTCGCCCAAATAAACCCTCGACATTCAGCAGCACCGCAATCAAAATTCCAAGCCCAACGTGAAAAATCACGTTTGAGAATGTCCACCAGAGATTAAAGATAACCTGGCGGACAAAATTAAAGTTACTGCCGATCTGAGCGACGAATTGGGCCTCGCTGGTAAAGATTTTGAGGTAATTATCGAAACCGACATACTGCGGCTCGCGATAATTGGCCGGCGGCTCGCCATTTGGTCCGATCGGGTTAAGGGTCTGCTTACCCTCAGCTTTGATCACACCATAATCGGTGAACGACATCCAGACCTGAAACACCATGGGGTAAAACGTCATCACCAACATGACCGCCAGAGCCGGGGCAAGGTACGCAAATGGAATCCACTCGCGGGACGAGCGTTTCCGTGGGGAAGTACCAGCCCCGACAGTGGCCATGCCCTGGTCTGTCGTAGCCATGACAGTCTCCTTCTTTGGTTGGCGGCACAACAATGACGCACAATTTGGATATAGCAACTATAACAGAAATCGCGTCCAGCGGGAATAACAGATGCCGGATATGCCACAGGCGCGCAGTGATATGCTGCGCGCCTGTTGTTCCTTCACGGTCGGAACTACTTCCCGTTAGCTGTATTCATCTGGGCACAGGCGTTGGTGACGGTTTCCACCGGATCAGCGTTGCCGTCGAGCATGGCGTTCATGGAATCGCCGAAGTTACCCCAGAAGTTATCCAACTCGGCCACCTGCGGGCGCGGTGCACCGTTGAACGAAGCCTCGGCGAAGCCCTGCACCAGCGGATCGCCGATCTCGACCTCGGTGCTGACCGGCACGTGACCGGCGACATCGACATAGGTCTTCATCGACTCGGCGCTGGTGAGGAAGAGCGCCAGGGCAACAGCGCCGGGGATGTTCGGGCTGTTGACGTTCACATAGAAGCCGTCAACACCGGTAAGCGGGCCGGCCGGGTTGGTGGCGCCGGGCATCGGGGCCACACCCAGGTTGTCGCCGAGGGCAGCCTTATAATCGCCGAGCGACCAGGGGCCGTTGATGATCATGTCGGCCTTGCCCTCCTTGAAGAGCGAATCGGCCTGACCGCCATCAGTCGAGAAGGTGACATTCGGCTCAGCCTTGAGCTCGGCCAGGTAGCTGAACCACTGCTGGCCGGCGGCGCTGTCGGCCACACACTTGCCGCTCTCGTCCATCAGTTGGCCGCCGAAGGCCTGGAGCCAGCCGAAGTTGTGGTAGGGGTTCTGGTTGAGCACAATCGTGTTATCGCCCTTCACCATCTCCATCAACTCAGCGGTGGTGGTGGGCGGAGTGGCAACGCGCTCTTTGTTGTAATAGAGCGCTACAGCCTTAAGCGACTCGGGGATCGCATACAGCTTGCCGTCAACCGTCATCCCATCAAAGCCGATCTCGGCAATATTGGTGATCTGGCTGCGGTACTCGCTCAGGTCGGCAAGCAAACCGGCGCGCACCTGACTGCCAAGCGAGTCGTTCGGGGCGATGAACATATCGGGGCCACCGCCGGACGAAACCTCATTCTGGAACTTGTTAAAAATCTGGTCGAAGGGAATCTGGAGAACCTGGATATCGGCATCAGGATAGGCCGTGCGAGCATTTTCAACCAGAGTGTTGATCGCCTGCTCTTCGGCGCCGCCGGTGCCGTAGGCATGCCAGAGGGTAACCGTGCCGGTAACAGGCATCATACCGCCCGTCTCGGCGGGAGCGGGCTCGGCGGGGAGCGGGGGCGGCAGTCGGCTCAACAGGGGCAGGGGCGACGGTCGGGTCAGCGGCGGGGGCCTGGGTGCCACAGGCCGCCAGGATCATGGCAAACAGCGCGATCAGCGCGATCAGCGACAGCTGCTTCTTCATCTACGTGTGCTCCTTAGCATGGATTTTGGCCTACAATGGCCGTAACAAAAGGGACAAGAGAACCTGTAGGATTGATAGACCGACATCCGAAAAATCCAACCTGGCGCTGCGAAAACCACCTCCTTTCAGGTGCGGTTCAGCGTTCACGGCCCGAGGCGAGGAACGCTCGCCGCCGGCCCTGGACACTCATCCCGTATTATGATGAAACGAGCGGATCCGCCGCTAACCTGCTCAGAAGGCCATCGCGCAGTTTCTGCAACAGATCCTGTAATTGTTGTTGTTCGGTGGTATCGAGGATGCTCAGCCGCTCGACCAGCGATTCCGACTGCGCCCGGCGGGCCTGATCACGCAGTAATCGACCGCGATCGGTCAGAACAACCCGCTGCACACGCCGGTCGGTTGGATCGGCATCACGCCGAACCAGACCTGCGCGTTCAAGGCGATCAATAATGCGTGTAACAGTGCTTTTGTCGATCAGCAGACGACTACTCACATCGGTGAGACGCCATCCGAGGTTGTCGTCGAGGGTGTTGAGTACACTGAACTGAGAAATGCTCAAATCGTACTCGCGCAGTACGCGCCGATCACCATCATCCAACAGAACGTAGATATCATGAATCATGCGGTATTGCTGCTCTGCAAAATACGTTTTCATCGGCGACAACATCATCGTTGTTTACGCAACTATTGTGATGGAAACTTTTGTGTGCGCAAGTATACTACGCTTCAGACACGCCGTCAAGCCATTTTCCATGATTCCAGCACGATTTCCGTAAAAGTGAGCAGGGGATCAATGTCGCGAGGTAGGAGTGCGATTACGTGTAGGTGACGCGAACCTTGAAGACGGCGCCTGTTTCCGGAATTATCTGGCATGATTTCGGTGAACTTATTATAACGCAACTGCACTGTGCCGTGCAATAGCCCGGCGATGGTATAATCGGCTTGACACTCGCCATATTCGGGGGTGGCGGGATGGCGTACAAAGCCTACCCATCAGCACCATCGCTACGCCCGAATCTACTCAGAATAGCGCGCGATGCCCTCTGTCACAGTTCGCGATGTGCTCCGTCTAGCGCTTCCAGTCGGCACAACCGTCGCTGCCGGGATTGGGGGTACGAGCCGCCAGGTGACGTGGGTCGCAACCTTGCGGGCCACGCTGCCGGCGTTTGCCGAGTTACGCGGCGGCGAACTCGCCTTGTTTGCCGTCGAAGCCGTACGGGCGCTTGATCCGCGCTTGACGCTGGCGGTGCTGGTACGCCGGCTCGGCCAGGCGCCGGTGCCGGTGGCCGGAGTTGCGGTGGTTGGGGTGGTGGATGCCGATGCGGTGAGCGCCGCCGAAGAGGTGCGCCTGCCGCTGTTGCAACTCCCTGCCGATAGCGATATCCGCGAAGCCGAGCGTGAACTGACGCGCCTGATCACCGATTACGATGCGCAATTCGAGCGGCGCGGCGCACAACTCTATGATCTGCTCACCCAGCGTTCGCTCGCCGGCCAGGGGATCCCCGGCTTGCTTGATGTGCTCGCCGAGCGCACCGGCCAGAATGTGGCCTGCTATGCGGCGAACGGCGAACTGCGCGCGCAACGCGGGAAAGGTTCGGCGCGGATCGCTCTGCAGGCGCTGCGCCCGAATACCCGCGGCGACTACACATTGCTTAATCAGCCGATCTGGGTTGAGGCGATCGGGGCGAGTGATTATCCTGCGGGTTATCTGGCAGTAGCCGGCAGTACGCTTGATGCCTGGGATCGCGAGGCGGCACAGCGCGGCGCTGCCGCATTAGCGCTTGAACTGGCCAAAGAACAGGCGGTGCAAGCCGCCGAGGAACGGCTGCGCGGCGACTTCCTTTCGTCGATTTTACTCGGCGCTCCCGGCGATCTAGCCGCGATCAGCCGGCGTGGCCAGGAGTTGGGCTACGCGCTTAATCTGCCCCATGTCGCGGTGCTGTTTCAGCTTGAAGGCGGCGGGCCGGCCCAGATTTCACGCTTGAGTTCCGAGCTGCAAAACGAGTTATCGCGCCGTTCGATCGCCGCCCCGATTTCGCGCCGTGAGAGTAGCGTGCTGTGTATGTTGCCGCTGAACAATACCGCCCGGCTGCGCGATCTGCTGGAGCAACTGCGCGAACGGCTGAGCGGCGACTTCCCACAATTGTTGCTGGCGGTCGGCAATCAAGCCGGCGGTCTGGCCGAGTGGCGGCGCGCCCTTGAAGAGGCCGAACAGGCACTCTTGTTGGGCCGGCAACTCTTCGGCGGCGGGCGCGTGCTTGCCTTTAGTGATCTCGGTGTCTACCGCCTGTTGGTGCGCCTGCGTGAGACACCGGAACTCTGGACGTTTTACCGCGAGACGTTGGCCAAGCTTACGGAGTACGATAAACGCCAGGGCGCCGATCTGATTAAGACGCTTGAAGCCTACTTCAATCATCTCGGCAACTTGCGCGCAACCTCCGAGGCGCTGCATGTGCATCGCAACACGCTGCTCTATCGCCTTGAACGGATTAAAGAGATCAGCGGCATGGATCTCGACAACTCAGAAGAGCATTTCGCGCTCTGGTTGGCGTTGCGCGCCCATCGCATTCTTTCGACGTTGGAAGAGGCGTAGGAGGGATATAAGCGTGGGACCCGGTTCGGCCATTTCGCTTTTTGGTCATGGCACGGCATCATTCCCCAAAATCACCACCAGATCGGCGGCACTTGCGATACCGGCGCCGGGCCGTTGACAAGTTCGGCATTCAGGGTACGCGCCAGGCGCCGGGCGGTGGCCGGCGTGTTGTTGGTGTTGTAGACAGTGGTGCGCCCATACCCGCCCGGCGGCGCATTGTCGGGGCTGAGAATGCGGAACCCGGCCTGTTCCAACTCCAGGGTTACTTGCCGGGCGAGGCCGGAGGTTTCGGTGCCGTTGAAGACCTGTACCGTCGCCTGTTCCTGCGCTTCGCTCGGCGGCGCCACAAAGCGATCCAGAAGCGCCTGAATCCCGGCGTCATCCCAGATCAGGTTACTGCCGTCTTCAAAAACGGCCACTTCTTCCGGGCTGATGCGAAACTGCCCGATTGTGTCGGGATCGAGGCTGCCGGCAAGCCCAAGTAAGCCTAACAACACATCGGGCCGATCGATCGGCAGGGTCGTGAGCATCGGGCGTGCACCTTCCTCGCCGCCGACGGCATTGAGCAGCGCCGGCACAGCCAATGTTCGTCCGAACATACTGCGGTTTTTGAACTCACTCAGAATGGCGCGGATCACCTGCTGTTGCCGCTCGGAGCGCCCAAAATCACTGTCGGGGTGGCGCATACGGGCATAGATCAAGGCCCGTTCGCCGTCCATCAGTTGCGGGCCGGGCTGGAACTCCACCCGCGTGATGCCGAAATCGGGCGTGGGGTAAGCATCGTCGATCAGCAGGCGCGGCACATCAATTGTTACACCACCAAGTGCATCGATCACGGCTGCGAAGCCTTCGAAATTAACCTGAGCCACGTAATCGACCCGCATGCCGCGATCACGCAGCCGCAGAACTTGTTCAACCACTTCGGCAGCATTGGCCATACCGCCCTGCGGCGCCGTCACCTGGGGGCCGTAAAACTCCTGGGCGCGGGCGTAGCCCTGTCCATAGGCAGCATTGATCTTGCTTGTGCCGATGTCGCGCAACTCAACCTGTGTATCTCGCGGGATCGAGAGCAAGCTCACCCAGCCGGCAGCGGCGTCGAGACGCGCCAGGATCAGCGTATCGCTGCGGACGCCCTCTTCAGGGCTGTCGGGGCGTTCGTCAACCCCGACAATCAACACATTCGCCCCGATCAGCGGGGTGGCTAACGACGGATTCGCCCGTGGGTCGGCGACGGTGATCGCCGATGCAAGGCGGCTTACCTGCCAGTAAAGCACACCGGTGAGCGCCAGCAGCACGATCAGGATTGCGATAACGCCGAGCCGCAGCCGACGCCAGAAGCGGGAAAAGGTGTTTCCGGACGGCGCCGCCTGGTTGCGGCGCATCACAATTGTTTCGTCGGTATAGGCCGGGTTTGGCGGCTGAACGCCCCGGCGTCGTGGTGTACGCATCAATGATCCTCTCGTGCGGCTTCACACATACGCACAATTGTACCAAATGGTTGGAGGTTTGGAGATCGCCCAATTCCCCAATCTTCCAATCCTCCAGTTACCTGTAACATCCAACCTGAACAGGCGACGATTCAACGAGAAGAGTATAATGCAGCCACGGACGCGTCTAGTTGAGGAGTGCGTATGGAACTCGGTCTGATCGGCCTGGGTAGAATGGGAGCGAACATGGCGATCCGCCTGTTGCAGGGCGGGCATCGCGTCGTGGTGTACAATCGCACCTTCGACAAAGCGCAGGAACTGGCCGATAAGCACGGCGCGGTTGCCGCGCAGACGATCGAAGCATTGGTCGGTTCATTGTCGGCGCCGCGGATCATCTGGCTGATGTTGCCGGCCGGCCAACCCACCGACGAGACGATTGAACTGGTGTCGCCGCTGCTGGAACAGGGCGATATCCTGATCGACGGCGCCAATAACAATTTCAAGGTCAGCATCGAGCACGGAAATACGTTGGAGGCCAAAGGGATCGAATTTCTCGATGCCGGCGTCTCCGGCGGCATCTGGGGCTTGCAGGTCGGCTATTGTACGATGGTCGGCGGCAAGGAAACGACGTTCAAGCATGTTGAACCGATCTTCAAAACCCTCGCCCCGCCCGACGGCTACCTGCACTGCGGCCCGTACGGCGCCGGACATTATGTCAAAATGGTGCATAACGGGATCGAGTACGGCATGATGCAGGCCTACGCCGAGGGCTTCGAGATTATGCAGCAATCGCGCTACGACCTGGATCTGCATAAGATCTCGCACCTTTGGAATCAGGGCAGTGTGGTGCGCTCGTGGCTGCTGGAGTTGGCCGAGCGGGCGTTTGAAGAAGATCACGATCTCAGTGAACTGCGCGGCTATGTGCAGGATAGCGGCGAGGGCCGCTGGACGGTTCAGGAGGCGATCGACCTGGATGTGCCGGCGCCGATCATTACGCTGGCGCTGCAAACCCGGTTCCGTTCGCGCCAGGACGACAGCTTCGGTGCGAAGGTGCTGGCGGCGTTGCGCAATCAGTTCGGCGGCCATGCGGTGAAGAAGAGCGGCGAGTAATAGGGTGGGTTGTGCGGGCCACACATGTGCGACCCGCACAACGAGCAAATCACAATCATGATCGATACTCCGATTCAGGAAAATCCACTGCGCTCGGGGCTGCGGCTTGGGCGCACACCCGAACCCTGCACGATGGTGATCTTCGGCGCCAGCGGCGATCTGACGAGCCGCAAGTTAGTGCCGGCGTTGTACAATCTGGCCCGCGAACGCCGCTTGCCCGGCGGATTTAGTGTGGTTGGCTTCGCCCGCCGCGAGTGGACGGATGCGCATTTTCGCCAGATCTTGCTCGACGGCGTGAATGCGAATTCGCGCAGCGGTGCGGTTGATCCGCCCCTCTGGGAGAGTTTCGCCGAGGGGGTGTCGTACCACCGCGCCAGTTTTGATGAGAGTGAAGGTTATGCGGCGTTGAGTGATCGCCTGGCTGCGATCGACGCCCAACGCGGCACCGCCGGCAACCGGGTGTTTTATCTCGCGACGCCGCCGGAATCCTACCCGGAGATCATCCATCAACTCGGACGCCACGGCTTGAACCAATCGCCGAATGGCGGTTGGACGCGGATTATTATCGAGAAGCCCTTCGGCCACGATCTGGAAAGCGCTCAGGAGTTGAACCAGCAGGTGCTCTCGGTCTTCGATGAGTCGCAGGTTTATCGTATCGATCACTACCTGGGTAAGGAAACAGTCCAGAATATCCTTGTTTTTCGTTTTGCAAATGGGATCTTCGAGCCGCTCTGGAACCGTAATTTCGTCGATCATGTGCAACTCACGGTGGCCGAGAGTATCGGCGTGGAGGATCGCGGCGGCTACTACGATCACTCCGGCGCGCTGCGCGATATGATCCAGAACCACCTGATGCAGTTGCTCACCCTCACGGCCATGGAGCCGCCGGTGGCCTACGACGCCGATGCGGTGCGCGATGAGAAGGTGAAGGTGTTGCGGGCGATCCGGCCGATCGCGCCCGACGAGGTAGCCGAATATACCGTGCGCGGCCAGTACGATCATGGCAGCTTGAACGGCAAAACCGTCAAGGCGTATCGCGATGAGCGCGGCGTGGCCGTGAATTCGCAAACCGAGACCTATGTCGGCTTGAAGTTGTTTATCGAGAATTGGCGCTGGGCCGGGGTGCCGTTTTATCTGCGCAGTGCCAAAGCATTGCCGCGGCGGGTAAGTGAGATCGCGATTCAGTTCCGCACTGTGCCGACCATGCTTTTCGGCGATACACCAATGCACGATATCGAGCCGAATGTGCTGGCGATCAAGATCCAGCCCGACGAAGGCATCACCCTGAAGTTCGGCTCGAAAGTGCCCGGCCAGGCCCAGATCCGCCCGGTGACGATGGATTTTCGCTACGGAACTTCGTTCGGCGTCGCATCACCGGAGGCCTACGAGCGGCTGTTGCTCGACTGTATGCTCGGCGACGGCACGCTGTTCACGCGGCGCGACGAGGTTGAGGCGAGCTGGTCGTTGATCACGCCGATCTTGCAGGGCTGGAAAAGTGGCCCGCCGCAAGCAT